>NZ_JCAMRN010000023.1:0-72932 GCF_059620965.1 Geobacter sp. PheSNFMC | reverse complement strand
GCTGCCGGTGACGCCCCGGAGCAGGAAAGGGGTGAACCGTCCAGCGTCCAGGGCCGTTCTCAGCCGGACCAGCGCAGCAGTCTGCCGCCCGTTGAGCACCAGGGGACAATCGTGGCCAACGGTTTCCATCCGGAACGGGTCCCGGTAGATTTCCCGCTCCGCCATCTCCACGAATCCCAGTTCCCGCAGCCGTCTGAGCTGAACTGAACATTCACCAAAGAGACGCCGCAACTCCGGTGCCGACTCCTGGCCCCGCTCCGTCAGGTGAGCCAGCAGCACCCAGGCCTTCCCCGGCGGAGGAGCAGTCTCCGGCACCCCGGCAACGGCGCGATAGACCCGTTCGGTCTTCACCGAGCGGCCGCCGGTGAGCTCATCCTCTTCCAGACCCCGACCCCGCCGACTCTGGACGTTGATCCCCGCCGGGAGCGCCGCCTTGATCACCTCGCCGAGGGGGTGGAGATAGTAGGAAGAAGCCCAGCGGTACAGGGCCAGCTCACTGGGGGTGAAGAGGGGACCATCGTCCAGGAACTCAAGAACGTCGCGCAGCTCCCGCCCGTCGTCATCGACAACCTCCAGCACGTAGCCGGTGACCTTCCGCCGGCCGAAGGGGACGAGGAGCCGCCGCCCCACCGCCGCTGCCGGGGCCAGCGGAGCGGGCACGCGGTAGGAGAAGGGGGCATCGAGCGGAAGCGGGACCGCCACGTGGACAATGACGGTCTGCCGTTCGTTCATGGGGAATGATGACATGGCCCCATGGTATCAGCAGTCGGGCGTCCGGACAAGGAGAGAGCTGGTTCCTCGGACGGCATGCCTTGACGAGACCGGCGCGTTTCCGCTACCCTGAAGGCTTGCACTGAAGGGAGATTCGGGTGGAATTCATCGACAACATACGATACAAGAAGATAAAAAATGCCGTGGGCCGGGCCGTGGCCGACTTCGACCTCATCCGGGACGGGGACCGGATCGCGGTGGCGGTGTCCGGGGGCAAGGACTCATACACCCTGTTGCACATCCTGGAGGCCCTGCGGCGCCGGGCACCGGTAAAATACGAGCTGATTGCCGTCACCATCGATTCGGGCTACCCCGGATTCCGCAGCGACGTGATCGCCTCTTACCTGCGGGAACAGGGGTTTGTCCACCACCTGGAGACCACGGACCACTACGACATCATCCGCGAGAAGCGCCGACCCGGCTCATCCTACTGCTCCATCTGCGCCCGGCTGAAGCGCGGCGTCCTCTACACCCTGGCCCAGAAGCTGGGCTGCAACAAACTGGCCCTGGGACATCACCTGGACGATTTCGTGGAGACCCTGCTCCTGAACCAGTTTTTCGTGGGGACCCTCAAGGCCATGGCGCCCCGGATGCTGGCCGACAACGGCGAGACAACGGTGATCCGGCCACTGGTTTACGTGGAGGAGCGGGAGATCATCCCCTTTGCCCGGGAGAACCGCTTTCCGGTGGTCTGCTGCTCCTGCCCGGTCTGCGGCACCGCCGACCTTCAGCGGCGGCGGATGAAAAAGCTTCTGGCCGAGCTGGAAAAGGAAAACCCGGCAGTCAAGCGGAGCCTGCTGCGCGCGCTGGGCAACGTGCAGCCGCGATACCTCCTCGACCGCGAACTGCAGCGGCTCTGCGACGTTCCCTGACCGGGGGGTGTGGCGATGCCGCCCCTTCCCGGGACTCGACGGGGGCGCGACGGTCGCGCAGCATGTCCACAAGGGCAATGCCCGCACCGTAGACAACGAGAATAACGCCAAAGGCGACGAGCGGTTCCATGGCAGCCTCCTTGAGTATCTGATACGGCAAGGATACCAGGATATCGCGACACAATACGTCTCAAGGGAGACCGACGTGAGCAACCGCTACATGCAGCCCCTCCGAATCGCCATTCAGTGGGGATTTCTCGTTTTCATGCTCTACCTGGGGGTGCGGCTGTATCTCTTCGCACAACACTTCCGCACCGGGGGCGCGGCCCCCTTCGTGTCCCGTCCCGACGGCGTGGACGGATTTCTCCCCATATCTGGCCTGCTGGGGCTCAAGGACTGGCTTGCCGGCGGAGCCATCAACCCGGTGCATCCCGCGGCCGTGGTGGTCTTCGTGACGGTAGTGGCGGTGTCGCTCTTGCTCAAGCGCTCCTTCTGCTCCTGGATCTGCCCTGTGGGTACCCTGTCGGAACTGCTCTGGAAGCGTGGCTTCGCCCTCTTCCGCCGCAATCTGAGACCTCCCCGCTGGCTCGATGTGGCCCTGCGCGGCCTGAAGTACCTGCTCCTGGCCTTCTTTCTCTATTCAATTCTGTGGGTCATGCCGCCTCCGGCGGTAAAGGCCTTCATTTTCATGGATGATCACCTGATTGCCGATGTGAAACTGCTGAACTTCTTTCTGCACCTGTCAGGCATCCCCCTTGTGGTCATCCTGGTGCTGCTGGTCCTGTCGCTGCCGGTGCGCAACCCCTTCTGCCGCTACCTCTGCCCCTACGGGGCGCTGCTCGGCCTCGTCTCCCTCCTCTCGCCGGTGAAGGTGACGCGGGAGCGGGCCGTCTGTGTTTCCTGCGGAGTCTGTACCCAGGTCTGTCCGGCCTACATCCCGGTCATGGCCACGGAGCGGGTCAATTCGGAAGAGTGCATCGGCTGCTGGCGCTGTGTCAGCCACTGCCGTGCCCAGGGGGCCCTGTCCATGAAGCTCACCGGCAGGCGGGTGGCTGTCAGCGGCATCGTTTTCGCCGTGCTGGTGGTGGTGATCTTCGTTGGGGGATCCGTTGCGGGGCGCGCCACCGGACACTGGAAATCACAGATTCCCTACGCCGAGTACGTGCGGCTTCTGGGGCCGTGATCACTGAAGAAAGGAGTCTCATCATGTCACTTACCACGGAACTCATGGACTGGACCCATGAACAGAAATGCCGCAAGGCGGTGGCCGCCCTTGAAAAGAACGGCTTCACCGCCGTCTATTGCCCGAGCGGCAAGGAGGCCTTCGACTACATCCTGGCCGAGGCGGCGGACACCCGGAGCATCGGCTTCGGCGGCTCCTTGTCGGTAGTTGATCTGCAGGTGATCGACCGGCTCCGGGAGATGGGCAAGGAACTCCTGATCCACGGCCTGCCGGGACTTTCCCTTGAAGAACGTGTCGCCATCATGCGGCGCCAGCTCACCTGCGACCTCTTTCTCACCGGCACCAACGCCCTTACCCTCTCTGGCTGGCTCGTGAACATCGATGCCACGGGGAACCGGGTGGCCTCCATGTTCTTCGGCCCGCGCACAGTGATCGTTGTGGCCGGCAGGAACAAAATCGTGGACGGCGGGGTAACGGAAGCCATTGAACGGGTTAAGGAATGGGCATCGCCCCCCAACGCCCGACGGCTCAGCTACAAGACCCCCTGCGCCACCACCGGCTTCTGCTCCGACTGCAACTCCCCGGACCGGATCTGCCGGATCACCACGGTGATCGACCGCAAACCCCGGCTCACGGACCTCAGGGTCCTGGTGGTAAACGAAGACATGGGGCTCTAGCCGGTGATCATCCGGGCGCTGCTCGACATCCTCTTCCCACCCCTCTGTCACCTGTGTCGCGCCCCCATCCCGGGGGCGGAGGAGCTTCACCTCTGCCCCGCCTGCCTCGCCCGGGCAAAGCCGATCGGCTCGCCCCTCTGCACTGTGTGCGGAGTTCCCTTCGCCACCGAGGGGGGAATCGACCACCGCTGCGGCGACTGCATCGTCTCCCCGCCTCCCTATGAGGGAGCCCGGGCCGCCTACCTCTTCGAGGGACCGGTACAGGAACTGGTGCACCGCTTCAAGTACGGCCACAGGACGCACCTGCGCCGCCCCCTGGCCCTCCTGGCAGCGGAACGGCTCACGTCCTTCGTGGCCGAGGCAGCCCCCGACCTGATCATCCCGGTCCCCCTCCACCGCTCCCGCCTCCGGGAGCGCGGCTTCAACCAGGCGATCCTCATGGGCGAACTGCTTGCCCGACAATGGCGCATCCCTCTGCACCGCGCCACCCTGGGCCGGGTCCGCGCCACGCCCCCCCAGGTGGGGCTCACTTCCGCCCAGCGGCGGGAGAATATCCGGGGGGCCTTTGCCGTCCCCTCTCCCGCTGCACTGGCCGGCCGCAGGGTACTCCTGCTGGACGACGTCTTCACCACGGGAAGCACCATAGCCGAATGCGCCCTGGTCCTCCGGAAGGCCGGAGCCGCCGCAGTCCACGCGGCAACCGTTGCCAGAACCCCCTAGCCCCCTTCCCAACCTCAGGTTTCCACCCAGATTGTCACTTGACAACCCCAGGACCATCGCGGAAAGTATACATTAACAAATAGCGTTTTATCGTTTTGCCCTATCGTGCATATCCCTACCGGAGCCTTCCCACGTCTAATGAAGGAGGATGCTTTCATGGCAGGCAACGACGATGGCAACGACCTGGTGAAACAGTATTGCAAGAGCTCGGGATCATGGGAAGAACAGGGGATTTCCCGGCGTGGATTCCTGAAGTTCTGCACCGCAATGTCGGCGGTGCTGGCCCTGCCGGTTACCCTGGTGCCACGAATCGCCGAGGCCCTGGAGGATGACAAGCGCCCCTCGGTCATCTGGCTCGAATTCCAGAGCTGCACCGGCGATACCGAAGCGCTTTTGAGGGCCGCCAACCCCACCGTGGCAGACATCGTTCTGGACGTCCTTTCCGTGGACTACGCCGAGACCATCATGGCTGCGGCAGGCTTCCAGGCCGAAGCAGCCAGGCACGCAACCATGAAAGCGCGATCCGGCACGTACATCGCCGTGGTGGAGGGAGCGATCCCCACCGGAGCCAACGGCGCCTACTGTTGCATCGGCGGCCGGTCGGCCCTGGACATCACCCGGGAAGTCTGCGGCGGCGCCATGGCAACCATTACCGTTGGCACCTGCGCCTCTTACGGCGGTATTCCGGCGGCCGCGCCCAACCCGACCGGCGCGGTCGGCGTCAAGGATGCGGTGCCGGGGGCCACGGTGATCAACCTCCCCGGCTGCCCCGTCAACACCGACAACCTGGTGGCCACCATCGTCCATCTGCTCACCTTCGGCGCCCCACCGGCCACCGACGGCAAGGGTCGTCCCCTCTTCGCCTACGGCAAACGGATTCACGACAACTGCGAGCGGCGGCCCCATTTCGACGCTGGCCAGTATGTGGAGCAGTGGGGCGACCAGGCTCACCGGGCGGGCCACTGCCTCTACAAAATGGGGTGCAAAGGGCCTGAAACCTTCCACAACTGCCCTTCCCAGCGCTACAACGAAAAGACCGCTTGGCCGGTTTCGGCGGGCCATGGCTGCGCCGGTTGCTCCGAGCCCCACTTCTGGGATTCCATGACACCGCTCTACAAGCGGCTCCCCAATGTGCCCGGCTTCGGCGTGGAGACCACGGCCGACCAGGTCGGCCTGGGGATCGCTGCGGCCACGGCGGCCGCATTCGGCATCCACGGCGTGGTGAGCGCCCTGCGCAAGGGGAACGATTCCGGCGACGAGAAGGAGGGGTAGCTCATGGCCATGATCGTTGTTGACCCGATCACGAGAATCGAGGGACATCTGCGCATCCAGGCCGAGGTGAACGGCGGACGGATCACCGATGCCTGGAGCTCCTGCACCATGTTCCGTGGGATCGAGAAAATCCTGAAGGGGCGCGATCCCCGCGACGCCTGGTATTTCACCCAGCGCTTCTGCGGCGTCTGCACCACCGTGCACTCCATCGCCTCCATCCGGGCGGTGGAGAATGCCCTGAACGTGAAGATCCCCCTGAACGCCGAACTGATCCGCAACCTCATCATCGGAAGCCAGGTGGTCCAGGACCACGTGATCCACTTCTACCATCTCCACGCCCTGGACTGGGTCGACGTGGTCTCCGCGCTCAAGGCAGATCCATCAAAGACGGCGGCCCTGGCGGCGTCCATTTCTGACTGGCCCCTCAACTCCCCCACCTACTTCACATCGATCCAGAACCGGCTGGCGGCCTTTGTCAACAAGGGACGGTTGGGCCCCTTCGGCAACGCCTACTGGGGTCACCCGGCCTACAAGCTGCCGCCCGAGGCGAACCTCATGGCCACGGCCCACTACCTCGAGGCCCTGGACTGGCAGCGGGAGATCATCAAGATCCACGCCATCCTCGGGTCCAAGAACCCCCATCCCCAGACCTTCCTGGTGGGCGGCATGGCGGTGCCGGTGGACCCGAACTCCCAGAACGCCCTCAACGCCGACAAGATCGCCGAGATCGGCCAGCTCCTGAAAAAGATCCGGGCCTTTGTGGAAAAGGTCTACATCCCCGACCTGCTGGCGGTGGCCTCCTTCTATCCGGAGTGGGCCGGCATCGGCGGCGGGGTCGGGAACTACCTCTCCTATGGCGAATATCCCCTGGACAACAGCGGCAAGCCAGAAAAGCTCTGGTTGCCCCCGGGGATCATTCTGAATCGTGATCTGTCCCGGGTCTACCCCATCGACCAGCGCAAGATCACCGAGAGCGTGGCTCACTCCTGGTACGAGGGGGAAGCCGCGGGGGTCCACCCCTATGACGAGACGACCGAAGCCAGGTACACGGGCCCGGCACCGCCCTACGAGATGCTCGACACCTCTGGCAAGTACTCCTGGTCCAAGTCGCCCCGCTACGATGGCAGGCCCATGGAGACCGGCCCCCTGGCCGCCATTCTCGTGGCTTACGCTGCAGGCCACCCGGGGGCAAAGGGCGCAGTGGACATGGTCCTCGGCAAGCTCGGCGCGGGACCCGACGCACTCTTCTCAACCCTGGGGCGTACCGCGGCCAGGGGAATCGAGACCCTGCTCGTGGCCCGCGAACTCTCCACGTGGCTCGACATGCTCGTGGCCAACATCGCCGGTGGCGACCTTACCATCCACAACGGCGAAAAGTGGGACCCGGCCACCTGGCCCCGGGAGGCTGCCGGCTATGGCTGGCACAATGCCCCCCGCGGTGCGCTGGGCCACTGGGTCAGGATCAAAGACCAGAAGATCGAGAACTACCAGGCAGTGGTCCCCTCCACCTGGAACGCCTCGCCCCGGGATGAAAAGGGGCAGCAAGGCCCCTACGAGGCTGCCCTGGTGGGGACCCCCCTGGCGGATCCCGGCAGGCCCCTGGAGATCCTCCGCACCATCCACTCCTTTGACCCGTGCCTGGCCTGCGCCGTGCACGTGGTTGACCCGCAGGGAGGGGAGCTGGTCAGCGTAAAGGTCCTGTAGGAGGCAGCCATGGCACGGAACCGGAATTGTCTCTACGAGGAGTACGTCTGGGAGGTCCCGGTGCGGGTGACCCACTGGGTCAACATGCTCGCCATCGTCGTGCTGTCGGTGACCGGCATCTACATCGGGTCACCCAAGACCCTGGGACTCTCCGCCTCGGACTATGTCATGGGCTGGGTCCGCGTCATCCACTTCACGGCGGGCTACACCTTCGCCACAAGCGTAGCGAGCCGCATCTGGTGGGCCTTTGCCGGCAACCGTCACGCGGGGTGGCGCGAATTCGTCCCATTCCTCTACCCGGAAGGGCGCCGGAACATGTGGCGGATGTTCGCCTACTACACCTTCCTCTCCCGGAAGGTTCCGCACCCCATCGGCCACAATGCCCTGGCGGGCGCCACCTACCTTCTGGTCTTCCTGCTCTACCTGACCATGATCTTCACCGGGCTCGCCCTCTATGCCGAGCACCGCCCCGGCGGCGCCATGCACGTGCTCCTCTCGCCCCTCTATTGGCTGTTCAGCAACCAGGGGATGCGCCTGACCCACCATATGGTCATGTGGCTCATCATTGCCTTTGCCATCCACCACGTCTACAGTGCGTGGCTCATGGACGTGAAGGAGCGCGGCGGCGTCATGTCGAGCATCTTCGGCGGCTACAAACCGGTCAAACGGAAGGAGTAACCACTGAACGTCCTGGTTCTCGGCATAGGAAACCTCGTCATGTCCGATGACGGTGCCGGCGTGCGGGCGGTGGAGCTAATCCGGGAACTCTACCCCCTGCCTGGCGGGGTGACGCTCCTGGACGGCGGCACCCTTGGCCTCGACCTGCTTCCCCGGTTCGATGGCGTCGACCGGCTCCTGGTGGTGGATGCCATCGACACGGGCGCACCTGCGGGGACCCTGGTGCGACTCCAGGGAGAGGATATCCCGACAGCGCTCCGCACCAAGGTTTCCCCCCACCAGATGGGACTCCAGGATCTCCTGGCCGTGGCCGACCTCCAGGGAAACCTGCCCGGCGAGATGGTCCTCTGGGGGGTCCAGTACGGCTCCGTGGAACCGGGGACCGACCTGTCGGCGCCGGTGGCGCGGGCGCTCCCCCTGCTGGTGGCCCAGGTGCTGGCCGAACTGGCGGCATGGGACATCCATCCCGGCTGATCCCGGCAATGTCGACGTCCTCCTTCAAAACGGGCGCGCGGACCCGAGTGTCCCCGCGCCCGTCAGTTTTGGCGGGAAGCGATTCCCCCTTGCCGCGGACGGTACCGTCTGCTATGGTTCGATCCATTGCGCTCCGTATACTTTTTCGGGAGGATTCCCATGATCGAAGCAATGAAAAACGTGGTGGTCTTTGTCCGTGACCTGGAGGCGGCAAAGCGGTTCTACCGCGACCAGCTCAAACTTCCCCTGGCCCAGGCCGGCATGACCATGATGGAGTTCTTCTCCGGCGGCACCACCCTTGGGGTGGCCCAGGCCCTCACCCCTGACGCACTGGTCTTTGTGGGGCGGCATACCGGCATCACGTTCCGGGTGAAGGACATCGACACGTTCTGCAAGGAATTGGCCCAGGCCGGCGTCCGTTTCGACCAGCCCCTTGAGCAGAGCCCCTGGGGCAAGATGGCGGTTGTCAGCGACCCGGACGGCAACCTCTTCGCCCTGGTGGACCGGTAAGGCATTCCGGTACCACCATGTGGTTTCTCCGCACCGGTGCACTTCTCTGGCTCCTGTCGGCCGTTGCCATCGGCACAGTGTCGGCTGCGCCCCCGCCTCCCCGCCCTGAAGCCGGTAAAGGGGTCCTGCTGGTAAAGGGCTCGCCCGCGCACGATAATGCCGGCGGTGGTTCTTTTGTCGTCATGTATCGGGAACCCGGCATCGGTCGCATCGGCGAACTTCGGGTGTCATCGCTTCCCGCTCTTGCCCGGTCGGTCAAGACCCCGCCCGGAGTGTTCGCCCTGGCGGTGACCGCCACGAAGGGTGAGTGGCTGAGGGTCCACTATGACGAAGCTGGCCGGTCCGGCTGGCTGGAGCCCCGCCGGACCTGGGCGTACCTTACCTGGGAGGAGTATCTCCGCGGCAAGACGGCGCGGCTGCTGCGCGGGCTGAGGAAAGAGTTCTACCTGGCCCGGAGCGGGCCGGATGGCGATGCCCCGGAGCTCCCCCCGCTCACGCCGGAGCGGAGCATGCGGATCCTCGACGTGGACGGAGACCGGGCCAGGGTCCTCGTGGACCTGAGCGTCATGGCGTGGCTACGCTGGCGCGACCCGGACGGGCGCTTGCTGATCGCCGTTGAGTGACCCTGGCAAGAGGCCGTCCGATACCGGCACATTCCCTGCGGAAAAAAACGTTGACGCCGCGAACGCAGCATGGTATCTGAAAGCTCCTATGAAGAAAAACATCGTTTCCATCGCTATCGCAGCACGAGCTATCACCGCAGCGGCGTCCGTCGCCGCAGGGTTACCCGCTGCCGTGTGAGGAGGCGTATACGCTTCGTATACCGGAAGGCCGTGGGTGACCCCCACGGCCTTCTTTATTTTCAGACAATCACAACGGGACCATAAGGGGGACGACTGACGTGAGAAATGAACTGGTTACGCCCGGGGCCGGCGAACTGACCTATGAAATCCGCAACATCGTAAATGTGGCGGAAAAGCTCCAGAAGCACGGCGTCAAGATCAACTGGGAGAATATCGGCGACCCGATCGTGAAGGGTGAGGAAATTCCCCGCTGGATGAAGGAGATCGTGGCGGCCGCCGTGATGGAGAACGATACCTGGGGCTACTGCCATACCCGCGGGGTGCTGGAGACCCGAGAGTTCATCTGCGGCCTGACCAACAGCCGCGGCGGGGCCCAGATCACCCCCGACGACATCATCTTCTTCAATGGACTTGGCGATGCCATCTCCACGGTCTATGGCAATCTTCGCCACGAAAGCCGTATACTGATGCCATCCCCCACCTACACCACCCACTCCATCGGAGAGGCCGCCCACGCTCAGGCGGCGCCGGTCTGCTATCGGCTGAAGCCCGGAGACAACTGGCTCCCCGACCTGGAAGATCTGGAAAATCATGTCAAGTATAACCCGCAGATCTCAGGCATCCTTCTGATCAACCCCGACAATCCCACCGGCATGGTCTACCCCAGGGAGGTCCTCGAACAATTCGTGGCCATTGCCCGCAGGTACGAGCTCTTCATCATTGCCGACGAGGTCTACAACAATATCACCTACAACGGCCAGGCCACCGTACCCATCTCCGACGTGATCGGCGATGTGCCGGCCATCGCCATGAAGGGAATCTCCAAGGAGATCCCCTGGCCCGGCTCCCGCTGCGGCTGGATCGAGGTCTACAACGGCAACCGCGACGAGCAGTTCCGCAAGTTTCTGAACTCCATCCTCTCCGCCAAGATGAATGAAGTCTGCTCCACCACCCTGCCGCAGAAGTGCATCCCGGCCATCATGAAGCATCCCGAGTACCAGACGTACCTCCGGGAGCGAATCGCATGCTACGAGCGGATGAGCAACATCACCTATGACTGCCTCAAGCAGGTCCCGGGGCTCCTGGTTAACCGGACCAACGGCGCCTTCTACATGTCGGTCGCGTTCCGGGACGGCCTTCTCACTGACCGGCAGTCGCTGCCCATCGAGAGCGTCGAGATCCGTGAATTGGTGGAAAAGCTCGTGAACGCTCCCGGTGTCTCGCCGGACAAGCGTTTCGTCTATTATATCCTGGCAAGCACCGGCATCTGCATCGTGCCCCTGTCCTCCTTCAACACCCCGCTTCAGGGCTTCCGGGTTACGCTGCTTGAAAAAGACGAAAACGAGTGCATGCGCATCTACCGTACCCTGGCGGAGAAGATCAAGGAGTACCTGAGCTCCTGATCACGATTTGGCGTGATGACGACAAAAAGGGTGACCGGAATACCATCCGTCACCCCTTTTTCTCTTCTTGCCGCACGCTGACCCCGGCGAGTCCGAGCGCGCCCGGGACCCTCAGCGGGCAGGCGGCGGGCCCTGCTGTTCGCCACCATCTCCGGCGACCGGTTCGCCGTTCGCAGCCGGTTGCGGAGATATCGCCGGCACCTCTTCGGGCGCTTGCTCATCGGGTGCTGTCGTCGGCTGCGGGGGCTCAAGCGGCACGGTAGCGCCCGTCCTGTTCTCGAAGGCCGTTTCCTCCTTCTCGATGCTCGCATCCACCTTCCGCTGGAGTCCGGCGATGTTCGGCGTCTGGGCAAGGGCCTGGCGGTATTCGTCCGTCGACAGCACTCCCTTGCCGCGCAGCAGGCGCAGAATCATATCCGAGCGTTTCAGCACCTTCCCAAGGTTCTTGTACGGGTTGTAGGCCACCCGCGGCCCCGGCAGCATAGCGGCCAGGAAGGCACACTCGCGCGGGGTGAGCGCAGAGGCAGGTTTGCCGAAGTAGTATCGCGCGCCGTGACCTATGCCGTAGACCATGGGACCCAGTTCCACGACGTTCAGGTAAAGCTCGATTATCCTTCCCTTGGTCAGTTCCTCTTCCATCCGTTTGGCAAGGACTATTTCCTTGATCTTTCGCGATATGGTCTTTTCGCGGGAGAGGAACAGGTTCTTGGCAACCTGCTGCGTTATGGTCGATGCCCCACGGGCAAAGCTCTTTTTTTCGAGATCGTACTTGATGGCGTTCTTTATCGCCTTGACGTCGATTCCTTCGTGCTTGTAGAAATTGGCGTCCTCAGCCAGGATGACCGCCCACTTCATCTCCGGGGGGATGCTGCCCGACGGCGTCCAGTAACGGTTCTTGGGCCCCACCGTGAAGGGATGGTACTCTCCGTGCCAGTCCTTGACCTGAATGGTCATGGTGGTGCGGCGGTTCTTGAGTTCCGCCACCGACGGGAGAAACATGAGCGATACGGCGAGATAGATCCCATACGCGGCCACGGCACCGATGGCCAGATACAGCAGTTTCTTCATCCGCACGGCGCTCCGTCCTCCCCTCCCCTTCTCCCGGCCATTGCCGCGGCCATCATGATGGCGGCCTTCATGCTCTCGGCAGAAGCCTTCCCTGTGCCCGCCAGATCGTAGGCAGTACCGTGGTCCACTGATGTCCGGATGATGGGGAGCCCCAGGGTAACATTCACACCATCGTCAAAGTGGAGGAGCTTCAGGGGAATGAGCCCCTGGTCGTGGTACATGCAGACAACCGCGTCATAGGCTCCCTGCGCGGCAAAGTGAAAGAGGGTATCAGCGGAAAGAGGGCCTGTTGCGTCAATGCCCTCCTGTCGTGCCGCCTGGACGGCTGGAGCGATGATTCGAGACTCTTCGTCCCCAAACATACCGCCCTCGCCGCAGTGGGGGTTGAGGGCAAGCACCGCGATGCGGGGATTGCGCGTAAAGTAGCGGTGCACGTCCCGGTGCGTGATACGAATGGTTGCCAGTACCCGTTCGAATGTCACCAGTGCGGGAACCCGCGCCAGGGCTTCATGGATGGTTACCAGCGCGACCCGCAGCCGTGCCCCTGCCAGCATCATGACGACGCGATCTGCTCCGGTAAGCTCGGCAAGGAGCTCCGTGTGCCCGGGATACCGGTGTCCCGCCCGGTTGAGCGCCTCTTTGTTGATCGGTGCCGTTGCCATACCGTCAGCATCGCCCTTCAGGCAGAGGTCTGCGGCATGACAGATGGCGCGAAACACGGCATCACCGCTGGCGACCGTGGGCCGACCATAGCCGAGGTCATCGGCGGTGAGGGCAGCAACCCTGCACAGCATAACCACTCCCTCGACAGGTTCCTCACGGGGCACGTTCTCCGCCGTCTCTATCCTGAAGCCGGTTCCGGCCAGGGCAATGCCCCGGGCCATGGCGAGTTCGTCGCCGACCACAAGGTGATGACAACACCCTCTCACCACCGGATCGGCCAGTGCCCTCGCTATGACCTCGGGCCCGACGCCGGTCGGATCACCCATGGTAATTACAATGCGCGGCTTTTTCATCTGCATGGTCGAATCATAGCAGGTTTCCGACGCGTCCCGATGAAAAAAAAAGAGCGGCAGAGCCGCTCTTTTCAGCATATTGTCGATGACGGTTATTATCTCGTGGACTTTCCGGCCACCTGCATCCGGATGAGTGCGCGCTCCAAGGCTGCCTCCATGACACGATAGTCCTTGTCCTCGGGAGAAAGCTTCTTGAGAGCAGCTTCGGCACGCCCCAGGGCAGCCTGGGCGCGTTCGAGATCAATCTCGTCGGCACGCTCGGCGGTCTCAACCAGCACCGTTACCTTGTCGTCCTCAACTTCGAAGTACCCCCAGTTGAGCGCAAGATGGACGACTTGCCCGCTCTTCTTATAGGTAAGCTCCCCAATCTTCAGTGAGGTAAGAAAGGGGGCATGCCCCGGCAGAACGCTGAATTCACCCAGCGCACCTGTTGCCGTGATCTCATCGACTTCTTCCGACAGGATCTTCTTGTATGGGGTAACCAAATCGACTTTCAGTTTTTCAGCCATCTATCGTAGTCCTTTATGCGGGGGATACCATCCTCCCCCGCGACGAGGTCATGAAATCCTTAGGCAGCGAGCTTCTTGGCCTTTTCAAGGGCCTCTTCAATGGTCCCGACCATGTAGAAGGCCTGCTCGGGGATATCATCGTGCTTACCGGCAACGATCTCCTGGAAGCCCTTGATGGTGTCCTTCAGCTCCACGTACTTGCCGGGGCTGCCGGTGAAGGCCTCGGCCACGTGGAACGGCTGGGAGAGGAAGCGTTGGATCTTCCGGGCCCGGGCAACAACCAGCTTGTCCTCCTCGGAGAGTTCGTCCATGCCGAGAATGGCGATGATGTCCTGGAGGTCCTTGTACTTCTGGAGTACGTACTGGACTTGGCGGGCGATGGCGTAGTGCTCTTCGCCGATGACCTGGGGATCGAGAATCCGCGACGTGGAGTCAAGGGGGTCAACGGCAGGATAGATGCCGAGCTCGGCGATCTGCCGGGAGAGAACGGTCGTTGCATCCAGGTGGGCGAAGGCGGTTGCCGGAGCCGGGTCGGTAAGGTCGTCGGCCGGAACGTAGATGGCCTGAACCGAGGTGATGGAACCCTTGGTGGTGGAGGTGATCCGTTCCTGAAGCTCACCCATCTCAGTGGCCAGCGTGGGCTGGTAACCGACGGCGGAGGGGATCCGGCCGAGGAGCGCGGAAACCTCGGAACCCGCCTGGGTGAAGCGGAAGATATTGTCAACGAAGAGGAGCACGTTCTGGCCCTCCTCATCACGGAAGTACTCGGCAATGGAAAGGGCGGAAAGGGCAACCCGGGCACGGGCTCCCGGCGGCTCGTTCATCTGGCCGTAGACCAGGGCGGCCTTGTCAAGAACCCCTGACTCCTTCATCTCCATCCAGAGGTCGTTTCCTTCACGGGTCCGCTCACCAACGCCGGCGAAGACGGAAAAACCACCGTGCTGCTTGGCGATGTTGTTGATGAGCTCCATGATGAGAACGGTCTTGCCGACGCCGGCGCCGCCGAAGAGGCCGATCTTGCCGCCCCGGGCGTAGGGTGCCAGGAGGTCGACGACCTTGATCCCGGTGGTGAAGGCTTCAACCTTGGTGGACTGATCCACGAAAGCAGGGGCTTCGCGGTGGATCCCGTACTCTTTCTCGGCATTGACCGGGCCCATCTCGTCCACCGGCTCGCCGATGACGTTGAGGATGCGGCCCAAGGTCTTGCGGCCCACCGGCACGGAAATCTGCTTGCCGGTATCGAGCACGGCCTGACCACGGACAAGACCGTCGGTGGAGTCCATGGCAATGGTCCGGACCGCGTTCTCGCCCAAGTGCTGGGCAACTTCGAGCACCAGGTTGTATTCCTTATCGTCAATGGCCGGATTGGTCACCCGGAGGGCGTTGTAAATGGGAGGCAGTTTGCCCGGCTCGAACTCGACGTCGATAACCGCGCCGATGACCTGCGAAATTTTACCGAAGTTCTGACTCATGGTGCCTCTTCCTCCTGCGGCCCGTGCCGGGCCTCTATTTTATAATCGTGAGATTGCTTAGCCCTTGATCGACTCGGCGCCGGAGATGATCTCCATGAGCTCGGTCGTGATGGCGGCCTGACGTGCCCTGTTGTACTGGAGCGTCAGCTTGCCGATCATCTCGGTCGCGTTCTTGGATGCGCTGTCCATGGCGGTCATCCGGGCACCGTGCTCGGACGCAACCGACTCGAGCAGCGCCTTGAACACCTGCACCTCGATGTGCTTGGGAAGAAGTTCCGCCAGGAGCTCGCCCTTCGAAGGCTCGTAAATGTACTCGGGAGCGTATTCCTCTGTGGAGGATGCCTCGGGCGCGATCGGCAACAGCTTCTCCAGGGTGATGTCCTGGGACATGACGCTCTTGAATGCGTTGAAGAGGAGATAAACCTCATCGTATTCTTCGGCGATGTACCCTTCGATCACTTCCTGAGCCAGCAACGCAGCAGTCGGGTAGCTGAGGTGCGCCAGAACATTCCCGTAGTTTTTGTGGATGTTCTGACGGCTCTTCAGGAACTCGTACCCTTTGCGGCCAATGGTCGTGACGGAAATCTCGGCGAACTCGGCCTTCTTTTCCTTGATGAAGCGTTCCGCCGCTTTGCAGATGTTGGCGTTGAAGCCGCCGCACAGACCCCGGTCAGAGGTGACCACGATCAAGAGCGCCTTCTGGCTGAGGCGTTGCTGCATCAGCGGGCTCTCGCTCCCGTCCTGGCTCTTTGCCAGTCGCTGGAGCACTTCCCCCAGCTTCTTCGCATAGGGACGGGCGGCAACCACGTTTTCCTGGGCGCGACGCAGTTTGGCGGCCGAGACCATTTTCATGGCCTTGGTTATCTGTCTGGTGTTCTTGACCGAGACAATACGCTTTTTTATGCTTTTAAGGCTTGCCATATGGGGAGGACCGTCCTTAGATTACGCAGTAAATTCCTTCTTGAACTCTTCCAGAGCAGCGATCATCTTTGCCTTCAGATCGTCGTCAATGGCCTTCTTGTCGCGCAGTTCGGCGAGAATATCGGCCTTTCTGCTGTCGAAGAAGGAGTAGAGCTCACTTTCATAGCGACGCAGGGAGGAAACGGGATACTCATCCACAAAGCCGTTGTTGGCGGCAAAGATGACAAGGACCTGCTTCTCGTTCGGGATCGGCCGATACTGGGGCTGCTTGAGGATCTCGACCAGACGCTCGCCGCGGGCAAGCTGCATCTGGGTCGCCTTGTCCAGGTCGGAACCGAACTGGGCAAACGCAGCCATTTCGCGATACTGGGCGAGGTTCAGACGGAGCGTACCGGCAACCTGCTTCATGGCTTTCACCTGGGCAGAGCCGCCGACCCGGGAAACCGAGAGACCGACGTTGATGGCCGGACGCACACCGGAGTAGAACAGGTCGCTCTCCAGATAAATCTGGCCGTCGGTAATCGAAATAACGTTGGTCGGAATGTAGGCGGAAACGTCGCCGGCCTGGGTCTCGATGATCGGGAGCGCCGTGAGCGAACCGGCGCCGCAGTCGTCGGAAAGCTTGGCGGCACGCTCAAGGAGACGGCTGTGCAGGTAGAAGACGTCACCCGGGTAGGCTTCACGTCCCGGCGGGCGACGAAGGAGCAGGGAGAGCTGACGGTAGGCAACGGCCTGCTTGGACAGGTCATCGTAAATGATGAGAGCATGCTTGCCGTTGTCCCGGAAGTACTCGCCCATGGTGACGCCGGTATACGGGGCGATGAACTGGAGCGGTGCCGGCTCGGAAGCGGAGGCGGAGACGACGATGGTGTAATCCATCGCACCGTATTCCTGCAGCTTGCTCACCACCTGGGCAACAGTGGAACGCTTTTGGCCGATGGCGACGTAAATGCAGATCAGGTCGCCGCCCTTCTGGTTGATGATGGTGTCGATGGCAACGGCGGTCTTGCCGGTCTGACGGTCGCCGATGATGAGCTCCCGCTGGCCCCGGCCGATCGGCACCATGGAGTCGATGGCCTTGAGGCCGGTCTGCATCGGCTGGTGAACCGACTTCCGCTTGACGATACCGGGGGCCTTGACTTCGACTTTGCCGAAGGTGGTGGTATTGATCGGACCCTTGCCGTCGATGGGTTGACCGATGGCGTTGACCACGCGACCGATGAGGGCCTCGCCTACCGGAACCTCCACGATCCTGCCGGTCCGCTTGACGGTGGTCCCTTCCTTGATGTTCTCGTTGTCTTCACCGAGGATCGCCGCACCGACGTTGTCCTCTTCGAGGTTGAGAACCATGCCGGAGACCCCGCCGGGGAACTCCAGGAGCTCGCCGGCCATGGCCTTGTCCAGGCCGTGGATACGGGCGATACCGTCACCGACGGAGATGATGGTGCCGGTCTCGGCAACCTCTACCTCCTTGCCGTACTCCTTGATCTGCTTACGGATAATTTCGCTGATTTCTTCGGCTCTGATTTCCATGGAACCTCTCACCCCTTCTGTAATATATCCTGAATCCTGTTCAACTGGGTCCGTACGCTGCCGTCAAATACCTTGTCGCCAATCTTGGTGACCACTCCGCCGATGAGCGCGGAGTCCACTTGGGCCGAAAGCTCTACCCGCTTGCCGGTCGCCTTGGCAAGGGCACTCTTCATCCCTTCAACCTGGGCATCGTCCAAAGGAAATGCCGACGTGAGGACCGGGCGGACAATGCCGGAGAGTTCATCGGCAAATACTGCATAGCTGTGCGCGATCTGGGGAGTGAAGCCGATTCGCCCCCTATCGAGGAGTACCTGCAGGAAATTGGAGACGGTGCCGGAGGGATTCAGCTTTGCAAGGACATCCCTGAGAATTTCCCTCTTGGCTTCAATGCGGTACGCGGGGCTCTTGAGAACGGAAGCCAGGTCGGCATTCCCGTCGAGAAGGGCCGTGAACTGCCCCAACTCGACACCGAACCGGTCGACCGCTCCCTCCTCGGCCCCGAGCTGCACCAGCGCCTTGGCGTAGCGACGTGCAATAGCGTTCGAGATCAATGTAAGTTCTCCACCTTGGTAAGATATTCACTAACCAGTCGATCCTGGTCATCTTTCTTGATAGCCTCGCGCAGAGCCTGCTCGGCCATCTGCACCGCGAGGCGCGCCGCCTCGTCACGAAGTTCGGCCCGGGCCTTGAGGACTTCCTGGGTGGCAGTCGCCGTGGCCTGCTCACGAATCTTTTCAGCAGTGATCCTGGCCTCGGCGATAATGCGCTCTTTCTCCAGCTCGCCTTCCTTGCGGATGGCGGCGTATATCTCGTCGATTTCCTGGTTGGCCTTTTCAAGCTTCTCGCTGTACTCGGCGAACTTCTCCTCGGCAGCGGTCCGCGCCTCTTCGGCCTCGCGCAGGGCCTTTTCCACATTGGCGGTGCGGTCGGCGAGGGCACCTTTGGCGTTGGCCTTCTTGAGCGCCCAGACAAGCACGCCGGCCAGGGCGATAAAATCGATGACCCGCCACATGAAATCTTTCATCTGCTTGCCGGTGTCCACATGGTGGGCGCCTTCGCCGCCACCCGCAGCATGGCAGAGCACAACCGTGCCAGCCACCAGAAGACAGATCGCGGCAGTCGACACAAAAGGCTTCAGGAGCCCGTTCTTCTTAAACGCGTAGGCCATTGTTACAGACTCCTCCCGAGCACTTTCTGGCAGATTTCAAGGGACAGGGAACGGGATTGCTCCTTCAGGAACTCCTTGGCATCGACGGTTTCCTTGGCCACCCGGCTCTTGATGGATGCAAGGGAATCGGCCGCTTCCTTCCGGGCCTTCTCGAGAATCGCCGACTCCTCCTGCTGGGCTTCCTTGCGCAGCACCTCGCGCTCGGCACCGGCCTTGGCCTTCACATCGTGCAGACGTGCCTCATAGAGGGCCATCTTCTCCTGCACCTCTTTGTCGACTACCGCAGCGCGCTCCCTGGATCCGTCGATCTGCGCCTTCCGGTCCGCAATAACCTTCCTGATCGGCTTGAACAGAAAAACGTTCAGGATGACCATGAGGACCAAAAAGTTGATTACCTGAATGGCAAAGGCAAGATCGAGACTTATCACTCTACACCCCGTTCGTGATCTGACTGAATTTTGTATACAGTATACAGATCGGCTGTATTAAAAAAAAATACTCCGGCGTGGCCGTAAACAGACGTTAGCTACCACAGGCCATCCTGCATGTCAAGCGATTTATACTAGTTGTCGCGCTTCGCCGGCTGTCCGGCTACCCGCAAAAGACTATGCCATGAGCACATCGACGAGCCTCGACAGTTCCTCCTGGTTGCCGAATGCTATTTCGATTTTTCCGCCACGGCCACCGCGCCGGATGACCACGCGGGTCATGAGCCGCCGCTGGAGTTGCTCCACAAGGTCCGCCGAATGGACATCGGCGGATTTCGCCTTCGCACCGGTTCTGGCTCCGGTCTTGAGGCGCTTGACCAGACCCTCAGCCTCCCGGACCGTGAGATTCCCTTTGATGATGGCGTCCCGGGCCTCTTTGATCTGGGAGTCGGAATCGAGCGCAAGAACCGCCCGGGCATGCCCCATGGCAAGGCGCTCCTCGACGATGTCCCTCTTCAGTTCGGCCGGGAGCTTCAGCAACCGCAGCGAGTTGGCTATGGTGGAGCGGTCTTTGCCGACCCGCTTTGCCAGCTCCTCCTGGGTAAGGCCGAAATTCTCCATGAGCGCATGGTAGGCCTCGGCCTCCTCCACGGCGTTCAGGTCCTCGCGCTGGATGTTTTCGATGAGGGCCATCTCCAGGGCCGTATCTTCGGAGACATCCTGGATGACCACCGGGACTTCGCGCAGACCCGCTTTCTGGGCGGCCCGCCAGCGCCGCTCACCGGCGATGAGCTCGTAGTGGTCCCCCTTTTTGCGGACCACCAGGGGCTGGATAATCCCTTTTTCTCGGATCGAGGCGGCCAGCTCTTCCAGCTTTTCCGGGACAAAGGTCTTGCGAGGCTGGTTTTTGTGGGGGCGGATCTCCTCGATGGGGCATGAGAAGTAGCGCTTCCCCTCCTCTTCCACGACGGGTAGAAGGGCAGCCATCCCTTTGCCGAGGCCGGTTTTTTTAACCACGACGGACCTCCCTTGTCATGAGTTCCCGGGCCAGCTCCATGTAGCTCACCGCCCCCCGGGACGTGATGTCGTAGAGGATGATGGGACGCCCGTGGCTGGGCGCCTCGGAGAGGCGGACATTGCGCGGGATGACGGTCTGGAAGGCAATATCCGCAAAGTGGCCTCGTATTTCCTCGCTCACCTGACGGGACAGGTTGTTGCGGCCATCGTACATGGTCAGAACGATCCCTTCGATGGCGAGGCCGGGGTTGAGCCCCTTCTGCACGAGCTTTATGGTCTTGATGATCTGCGAGAGCCCCTCCATGGCGTAGTATTCGCACTGGAGAGGGATCAGGACCGAGTCGGCGGCGGTCATGGCATTCACGGTGAGCAGCCCCAGGGATGGGGGGCAGTCGATGATGATATAGTCATAGCGCTGCCCGAGACGGGCCAGTGCCACTTTGAGCTTACGCTCCCTCTCGGGCATGGAGACCAGCTCCAGTTCGGCACCGGCCAGATCGGTGGTCGAGGGGAGCAGCTCCAGGTGGGCAAGGTCGGTTCCGACGACAAGTCCCGACGGGTCCGCATCATTGATGATGGCGTCGTAGACCGATTCTTCGAGTCCAGCCTTGTCAACACCGACACCGCTGCCGGCATTTCCCTGAGGGTCCATATCGACCAGCAGCGTTCGCTTCTCCGCGGCGGCGAGGGATGCGGCCAGGTTCACAGCCGTGGTGGTCTTGCCGACCCCCCCTTTTTGATTGGCGATACAGATTATTTTGGCCATGGCTCAGTCGATTCGTCGTTAGCAGTCCTGGAAACTCGTGATAGTTACCATACTCGACACCGTTTGTGAAGGTATTTTTCCTGCGTTCTTTCAAGCTGTTGAACAAGAGAGGGTTTCTCTTTGACTTACGTCAAACCTTTGAAGAGCGTCGCAGGATATGGTGCGGCTAAAACTTCTGAGGTGACGTATGAACATGCATCTCGTTCTGGCAATGGCGGTGGTCTGGTTCGTGGCCGGGGATGTTTCACTGGCCGGGGCCTTCGAGTGCAACGTCTGTCACAGTAAAAATCCGGCCATGGTAACAATGCACGAGGCCGTGCGGGGACGGGGCTGCTTCGGTTGCCACAAGGTCGGCGAACGCCTCATGGGAAAGGGGCAGCCGAAGGACAAGGCGTCGCTGATGGAGCGTCGCGTGAAAGATGCCGCCTGCATTGAATGCCACAAGGCAAAGCAGCAGACCGGGGAGTAGTCCGTGTGCTCTAAGCCCCTGCGGGCCGGGAGCATACGAAGGACCGGCACGCAGAGCCGGTCAGGATGACAAACCCGCTGTCGCGAGAAGCGCCATGATTTTCTCGCCGTCTATGGGCTTCGTCAGATAGGCCAGAACACCCAGCTCACGACACTGCACCACATCGGACTCCTCCTGGGACGAGCTGATGACGATGACCGGCGTATGCCGGGTGCGCTCCACGCTGCGGATGGTGCGCAGAACTTCAAGGCCGTTCATCTTCGGCAGTTTGAGGTCGAGCAGCACGAGCCAGGGATCCAGGGGGGTAATCGCCTCGAAGAGTTGATCCACCGCCTGCTCTCCGTCACGGGCCACGACAACATCCCGCAGCCCATGGCGCCGCAGCGCCCGCAGGGCGAGGAACTCGTCGTCGGGATTGTCCTCCACAAGCAGTATCGTCTTGGCGTCCACCATCCCACCCCTATCGATTAATCGGGAAAGGTGAAGAAAAAAACAGCGCCTTCCCCACGCTCCCCTTCGGCCCAGATGCGCCCGCCGTGGCGCTGGATGACCCTCTGGACGGTGGCCAGCCCGATGCCGGCTCCGTCGAACTCGGCAGGACCGTGAAGCCGCTGGAACGGTTGAAACAGGCAACCGGCATACCGCATGTCGAAACCGACGCCGTTGTCGCGCACAAAGCAGGTCTTCATGCCGTGGAGCATGGTTGAGCCGAAGGCTATCTCCGCGTCCTTGCGGCGGCTGGTGAATTTCCAGGCATTCCCCATCAGGTGCCGCACGACCGTTTCCAGGAGCTGCGGGTCCCCTCGCACGATTACGCCTGGCTCAACGGAAAAGCTCACCCTTCTCAACGGCTGCGACCGCTGCAGTTCCTCCGCGACCCGTGCTGCCACCTCACTCAAGTCCACTGCTTCGTTACCGAGCTCGCACCGGGCGAGCCGGCTGAGGTCCAGCAGGGAGTCGATGGCCCTGCGCAGGTCCATGCTGATGCGGCAAATCCGCTCCGCATAGTGGCGGGCCTGGTTGTCGAGACCGGCGGAACAGTCTTCGACCAGCCCGCGACCAAGCCCCTCAAGCCTCGCCAGATGGGAGCGCAGGTCATGGGATACGGCGTAACAGAATCCTTCGAGCTCCCTATTGGAACATTCGAGCTGCTGGGTCCGGAGCCTGATCCGCTCCTCAAGGCTGCGGTTCAGGGACAGAATTTCTTCCTGGGCCTTCTTGACCTCGGAGATATTCTCATGAACCACGGCGACCCGGCCACGGCTGCCGTTTTCCAGCCTCGTGGCACGGACCTGGAACCACCGTTGCTCGCCGGGGCCGTGGCAGGGATACTCCAGATGGAACTCATCGATACGGCCGGCCGTCACTTCGCGGATGCCCCGCGCCACAGCGGAAGCGGTGACCGCGTCTTTTCCCTTCACGTTATCGCACAATCCGAGATAGTTGTCCCCAATGAAGTGATTGGGGTGACGGCACCCGTTTTCATCGGCAAATTTCCGCCAGGCCCGATTGACGGTAACAATATCCCCATCGCCATTCAAAATGGCAACGGGAGCTGACAGGGAGTCAATAGTAGCGTGGAAAAAACGCTCGGACCGACGGCGCTCCTCGATCTCCTCCACCAAACGCTCGTTCACATCCAGCAATTCAGCGGTTCGAGACCGAACCCGTTCCTCCATCTCTTCCACAAGGCGCTGGCGCTCATCTTCGGCGTGCTTGCGGTCGGTGAAATCTGAAAGGATGATGGTCGTTCCGCAAAATTTTTCACTGATGTCGAGCATCCGCTGCACCGTAACCAGAAAATACCGGCGCCCGGCAGAACTTTCGATGCTCTCCTCGAAACGCGCCTCCCGAGCCTTTCCCTTCAGAAAGCGCTTCAGCCTGCTCCAGCGGGGGACACCCACCTCCAGCCCGGGACTTCCGCTCTCGCGGTAATAATGCGTGCCCGGCGTCATGGGGCCGGCGAGCAACTCGACCGCCTCATGGTTCATGAACACGGGCCGGCCGTCGGTATCCAGAAGCATAACGGGAGAAGGGATGCTTTCAAGCAGGGTGAGGAGCCTGTTCTTTTCGTTGGTGATGGACCGGCTCGCCTCCTCCAGTTCGGCAAGCCGCTGGGGGGCGGAAACCGATGCCCACTCGGTGGTGAAGCCAATTTCGATCCGGTCGAAAAAGCAGTCGACAAAGAGCCTGCCGCGCTCAAGGGTTTTCTCATCCAGCCCACTGCAGCGCACCAGATCCTGGTAGCTGCGGCGGTAGTATTTCATGAGGCCGAGGAACATGCCGAGCGTCACGCCGCGCATGCGGTGACGTCGGGCCTCGTCAATGCCGAACCGTGTGACCGGGTCTGCCGCAAAATCGTAATCCGGCGACAGTCCGGGAGTCGGCTCCTTTGCCCGGAGAGCATGGATGAGCGAAGCGGAAAGCCCGGCGACGGAAATCCGCCACGCCTCTTCGAGCGTAGACGTATAGCGCGTGTAACCGCCGTCCTTGGCATAACCGAGCACCCGAGCCGCAAGCCATCCTTCGTGCTCGGAGACAATCCGTTCGAGAGGATGAAGCGCCAGTGCATTGCCCATGTCTGCACCCAGCCATACAAATGACGATACTCATGCAACGGGCCAGTTGAATTCCCTGAGCTCCGCCAAAAGCTACTACGCGATAGTAGAGACATAATACCCTATGCCCCCACCTATGCAATTAAGGGATTTCCCTATGCAGCGCATCATCCCCGCCTGAGAATCCGTTTGTCCCCCACGCGAATGGTCATTTTTTCCTGGTCGAAAAATTCGAGCAGCGGGATCATGAACTTACGCGACAGCCCCGTGAGCTCCCTGAACTCCGGCGGCATTATTTCTCCTTTGTCACGGAGGTATGCCATGAGTTTCTCGCGGATGTCAGCCACAGGCTCCGGCGCATAGAAGATGTCGCTCTTAACCTTGACCGCCCGCCCCTCGCGGGCCAGGATGTTGAGGTGCTCCAGCAGCATTTTCTCAACGCAGTGCAGGGAGTCGCACATCTCCTTGATGGTGGGCGGCTCATACCCGCCGCGCTGGAGTGCCTTCTCGACGCGGACCTGAAAATCCGCCTGGTCCACGGTCACCGTCCCCTTGCGGCCCGGCAGCTTCACCAGATCGCGATCCACGACGATCTTGCCCTCTTTCTCCAGGGAGGCTAGAAGGGGGGTGAAGAACCGCGGATCGCTGCGCCGCGGCAGGCGGGTCTTGAGCTCTTCCTTGCCGAGGCCTTCCCTGAGCGGGTTGTCCCGGAGATAGCCCTCGACCTCTGACAGCAGAAGCCCTTTGAGAGAGGCAAAGGAGGCACGGGAGAGGAAAAGGCGCGGCTCGCGCACCATCTGGACCACCTCGCCGGTGGACAGAAGCGCTGCCATGACGGCCTCGGTACGCCGGGCGCTGAGGCCGCCGCGCACGACAATGTCCTCGAAACAGATGCCGGTGAGCAGGCTGCCCGAAACCAGAAGCCGAACCGTGTCGGGATCGGAATGCTCGCCAAGAGCCTGCAGAAGCGCAAGGGCTTCGTCGGAACGGCGGCGGCGGCGCGGTGGCATGGGGTCGAGCACCCTTCCCCCGCCGAGGGTTGCCTGGGGAGAGTAGGAGCGGAGCACGAAGGGGTCTCCCGGCAGCAGGAGGACGGGATGACGGAGACGCAACTGGATGTACGCCGAATCACCTGGGATGAGCGCGTCGCGATCCAACAGGATCACCTGGGCAGGCACCTCATAGGTGGCGGAGTGCAGCCGGAGCGTCGAGCGGTGCCGCAACTCCCGGGGCGCCGACGGCAGATAGTCGAGCCGGGCATCCACGGTCCGGGTGGTCCGATAGACGCCGCGGGGGACCACGATATCTCCCCGCTCCACCTCCGTATGCTCCACCCCCTGGAGATTGACGGCCACCCGCTGTCCGGCGCTGGCGGCATCCCCCCGGCGGCCATGGGTCTGGACCCCCCGAACCCGGGCGGGCAGCCCCGACGGCAGGAGTTCCACCTCGTCCCCCACGCTGATGGTGCCCGACAACAGGGTGCCGGTCACCACCGTGCCAAATCCCGTAACCGTGAAGACCCGGTCAACCGGAAGGCGGAAGGGACCCTCTGTCTTTTTTTCGTCCACCTGGACTGCCAGCCGCGCCAGCTCCGCCTTGACGGCCTCGATGCCGGCACCGGTCCGGGAAGAGGCCGGCACGATGGGTGCTTCTTCGAGAAAGCTCCCGACCAGATAGTCCCTCACCTCCTCCACCACCAGATCCAGCCAGTCGGGCTCGACCATATCGCTCTTGGTAAGGACAACGAGCCCCCTTTTGACCCCCAGGAGCTGACAGATTTCCAGGTGCTCCCGGGTCTGGGGCATGACTCCTTCGTCTGCGGCGATGACGAGCATCACCATGTCCATGCCGCCGACCCCTGCCACCATGGTCCTGACGAAGCGCTCGTGCCCCGGCACATCCACGATGCCGAACTGAAGCCCCCCCGGCAGCTCCAGATGGGCGAATCCCAGTTCGATGGTGATGCCGCGCGACTTTTCCTCAGGGAGCCGATCGGTGTTGATACCAGTCAGGGCCCGTACCAGCGATGTCTTGCCATGGTCGATATGCCCGGCAGTGCCGAGAATCAAATGCTTCATAACAATACCTCCGGAAGATGCAACATCAGGTCAATCCCTGAACTGAAGCTGATAGAGCCGTGCATAGATGCCCCCTTGCGCCAGGAGCTCGCCGTGGGTCCCCTCTTCTACTTTTTCTCCCCGGTGGATGACCACTATCCGGTCCGCCCCCTGGACCGTCGAGAGCCGGTGCGCCACCACAATGGAGGTGCGGCCAGCCATGAGGGCGGCGAGCCCCTCCTGGATGAGCCGCTCCGACTCGGTGTCGATGCTGGCGGTGGCTTCGTCCAGCACGAGGATCTCAGGGTCAAAGGCAACGGCACGGGCAAAGGAGATGAGTTGGCGTTCCCCGGCCGACAGGTTGCTCCCTCGCTCGCGCACCTGCTCGTCGTAACCGCCGGGGAGGAGACGGATGAAGCGGTCTGCCCCCACCAGCCGGGCTGCGTCCTCCATCCGGGCGCGGGCACGCTCGTCCCCCAGGTGGATATTGAAGCCCACCGTGCCGGTGAAGAGATAAGGGTCCTGGAGAACCACTCCGATCCGCCGCCGGAGCTCCGTGAGGGGAATTGTGCGCACATCATCGCCGTTGAAGAGGATATCGCCCCTGCTCACGTCGTAAAAGCGCGAAAGGAGCCGGGTCACCGTCGTCTTGCCGCCGCCGGTCTCCCCCACGAGCGCCAGGGTCTCGCCCCGGCGGATCGTCAGGTCGATCCCCCGCAGGACGTAGTCGTTCCCCTGGTAGGCAAACCAGACGTTGCGAAACCGGATGGTTTCGATGGGAGGCGCGCCGGCGCTGACGGCAGGGCCGGTGGTTCCGGCATCATGATCGGGCGCCGTGTCGAGCAGGCCGAAGATCCGCTCAAGGGCTGCCATGGCGCCTTGCATGATCGAGTATTTTGCCGACAGGTCCCGGATCGGGCCGAAAAATTTCTCGATGTACTGGATGAAGGCAACCAGCGCCCCGAAGGTGAGGGCACCCGCGAGAACCTCTCCCCCGCCGTACCAGATGATGAGGCCGACAGCCACCGAGGAGAGGGTCTCCACAAGGGCGTAGAGAGAGGCGTCCCAGGTGATGACCGGGAGATTGGCATCGCGGTAGGAGCCGTTGAGGCGCGAAAACTCGGCGTATTCCCCGGCCTGGCGGTTGAAGAGCTGAATCACCGGCATGCCGCCGATGGTTTCGGCCAGAAAGCTGTTCAGGTTTGCCAGGCGGGCGCGCACCTCCCGAAACGCCTTGCGCATTCTGATCCTGAATGCGAATGCGACCCAGACGAGTAGCGGCAGCACCGAGAAGGTGATCAACGAAAGGGAAGGGTTCAACCAGAGCATCACGCCAACGATGCCGGCCAGAAAGAGGATGTCGCCAACAATCGTGATGATGCCGGCGGCAAACATTTCGCCGAGCACCTCCACGTCGCTGGTAAGCCGTGTCACGAGGCCGCCGGTGGCGGTGCGGTCGAAGAAGGAGACGGGAAGGCGCTGCACGTGGGCGAACAGCTCCAGCCGCAGGTCGAGCATTACCCGCTGTCCCAGGTACTGGAGAAGCCACACCTCGAGAAAGGTTATCAGCGATTCGGCCACGATGAGCAGGAGAAACCCTGCGGCAACCAGCGGCAATCCCTCCAGCCGCCCCGTGACGATGTGATTGTCGATGGCGGCCTTGAGGACCAGCGGCTGCGCCAGCCGGGCCGCCGCCGAGAGCGGCAGGAGCACGAGCGCAGCCAGGGCCAGCCAGCGATAGGGATGCACATAGCGGATGAACCGCAGCATGAGCCCCCGGTCGTATGCCTTGCCGACTATTTCATCTTCGTAGGCGCTGCCGTAGTGCATCGCTCTCCTGTCGGGCTGTCCGTCCGCTTTTGTAGCTGTCGCCGGAACCCATAGTAGCGCTAACGTTCGGCTCCGCACAACGAAAAAAGCCCAAGGAAACCCCTGGACTTTTCGTGGTTATTTGCCGGTTGATTGCCAGTCGCGAGGGCTTCAGCGCCCCTTCTTGAGATCGATGAGGATCAGTTTGGCCACGGCCTTGAGGGTCTCGAACACCCCTTCGCCGGTGGCTGCGCATGCCTCGAAGTCGGGCACGTTCCGGTGATTGAGTTCCCGGCGCAACTCCTCAACCGGCACTATGCCGGGGAGATCCCGCTTGTTGTACTGGATCACAAAAGGGATCTTCTCCAGGTCGTACCCCTGTTCCTTCAGGTTAAACGCCAGGTTCTCCAGGGACTCGATATTGGCATCCATCCGCTCCTCTTGGGAATCGGCCACGAAAACCACCCCGTCAACCCCCTTGAGAATCAACTTGCGGGAGGCATCGTAAAAGACCTGTCCCGGCACCGTATAGAGGTGGAAACGGGTCTTGAACCCTCTGATCTCGCCCAGGGCCAGGGGAAGGAAGTCGAAGAACAGGGTCCGCTCGGTCTCGGTGGCGAGACTGATCATCTTCCCCTTGGCCTCTGGAGCGGTCTTCTGGTAGACGTACTGAAGATTGGTGGTCTTGCCGCACAGGCCGGGGCCGTAATAGACAATTTTGCAGTTTATCTCTCGCGAAGCGTAGTTGATGAAAGACATTGCGCCATACCCCCGCCGCTAGCTGAAAAGATTGTCGATGTCGTCATCGGTGATCTCGGCGAAGGGAAACTCCTGGATACCGCTCCGCTCCTTTTCCTCGGCCTTTTTCATGAGTCGGTCGAACACGGTGGTCAGTTCGTCCGACGCCTTCTTCACCCTCAGCCGGACGAGTCCCAGGGACGAGCGGTTGTCGAACAGCACCACCAGAATCACCCGGCCCCCGACGATGGAGATGTGAAGATTGTCCTTTTCCCCTTCGTGGAAGAGGATGGAGAATTCCTTTTCGCCGATCAGCTTGGCCAGGCCGCCCGTGGCCGCGATGTTGCCCGCCGTGAGCGAAGCAAGCGAGGTGGTGTCGAACCGCTCGGTCTCCCCCACTCCCGAGATGAGCTGGCCGTTTTTGTCGACCAGAAAGATGACCTTGGCGTTGGCCTCCCGGAGGAGTTTCTCAATGATCGCATTGATCAGCTTGAACTCCTCGTCGTACATGACCATCTGAGGATAGGACATGAAACACCCCTCGACCGGGTTGTGGAATGACGGCCCGTTATAACAAAAATTTGACACTCACACAAGGATTCTAACGGGCCACGTGACGCTGATCGTCCTTTCACGCGCCGCTTGCCCGGCAGCAACCGTTTACAATGCAACATCAGGGCCAAATCAGTCGAGAGCTTCCTCCCGGAAGAGGGGCCTCACCGTCCGCCCCATCCCCAAAAACAAAGGCCCCGACGAGTTCATCCGTCGGGGCCTTCTGGCTGTTATGGGTCAACTGCTACTTCTCGCAGGTATCCTCGAAGTTGAGGGCCGCCAGCTTCTGGTAGTAGCTGAAGTGGGCCTTGGACCATGCCGCCGCTTTTCTCATGAGTTCCTCGTACCCTTTCGGGTTGTTCTTCTTGAGGACACGGTAGCGGTTCTCGCTGTTGACGTACTCTTCAAAGGCGATGGTCGGGGCCTTGCTGTCGAGCTGAAGCGGGTTCTTGCACTCGGCGGCCAGTTGCGGGTTGTAGCGGTAGAGGGGCCAGTAACCGGACTGAACCGCCCGCTTCTGGGCATCCACGCCGCTGGTCATGTCGATGCCGTGGGCGATGCAGTGGGCATAGGCGATGATGAGCGACGGACCGTCATAGGCCTCGGCCTCCAGAAACGCCTTGATGCACTGGGCCGGGTTGGCGAGGGAGACGGTGGCCACGTAGACCGACCCGTAGGCCATGGCCATCATGCCCAGGTCCTTCTTGGAGACCGGCTTGCCGCCGGCGGCGAACTGGGCCACGGCGCCCAGCGGGGTCGACTTGGAAGCCTGGCCGCCGGTGTTGGAGTAGACCTCGGTGTCGAGCACCAGCAGGTTGATGTTCTTGCCGCTGGCGATGACGTGGTCGAGGCCGCCGTAGCCGATATCGTACGCCCAGCCGTCGCCGCCGATGCACCAGACGGACTTCTTGACCAGGTAGTCGGCCACGGTGAGCAGGCGCTTGGCATCCGGCTCGGGACAAGAAGCAAGGGTCTTCTTCAGCTCCGCCACCCGGGCCCGCTGGGCCTCGATGCCGGCCTGGCTCGACTGGTCGGCGCCCTTGATCTCGTTCATGAGGGGCACCGCGCTCGTGCAGGAAGAGCAGGAGCAGGAAGACGAAAGCTTGTCGACCAGCTCAAGGGCCATGGCGTTGAATTTATCCACGGCCAGACGCATGCCGTAGCCGAACTCGGCGTTGTCCTCGAACAGGGAGTTCGACCATGCCGGCCCAAGCCCGTCGGACCGCTGGGCATAGGGGGTGGTGGGCAGGTTTCCGCCGTAGATGGAGGAGCAGCCGGTGGCGTTGGCAATGACGGTCCGGTCGCCGAAGAGCTGGGTCAGGAGCTTCAGGTACGGGGTCTCGCCGCAACCGAGGCAGGCGCCGGAGAATTCGAACAGCGGCCGCACCAACTGGGAGCCGCGGACCGTGTCCAGCTTGGCCACGGTGGGGTCCACGTCCGGGATGGTGAGGAAGAAGTCCCAGTTCTCGACTTCTTGAGCGCGCAGGGGCGGCTGGTATGCCATGTTGATGGCCTTGTGGTTCGGGTCTTCCTTGCTCTTGGCCGGGCAGTTGTGGACGCAGGCGCCGCAGCCGGTGCAGTCTTCAGGGGCCACCTGGATGGTGAACTTCTGCCCCTTGAACTCGGGAATCTTGCAGTCGATGGACTTGAAGGCTGCCGGCGCGCCGGCAAGGGCCGAGGCGTCATAGGCCTTCATCCTGATGGAGGCGTGGGGGCAGACGAAGGAGCAGATGCCGCACTGAATGCAGAGCTGCTCATCCCACACGGGGATCTCCACGGCGATGTTCCGCTTCTCGAACTGGGAGGTCGCTGTCGGGAAGGTGCCGTCAGCCGGCATCTTGGAAACCGGCAGGTCGTCGCCGAGGCCGGCGATAATCGGTGCGGTGGTCTCCTGCACGAACTGAGGGGCCTTGGCGCTGACCACGGGGGGCTTCTGGAGGGTGCTGGTGGCCGTTGCCGGCACCGTCACCTCGTAGAAGTTGTTGAGGCCGGCCTCAACCGCCTTGTAGTTCATCTCCACAACCTTCTCACCCGCCTTGCCGTAGGTCTTCTTGATGGCGTCCTTGATCTCGTCGATGGCCTGATCCAGCGGGATGATGTTGGATATCTTGAAGAAGGCGGTCTGCATGATCACGTTGATCCGGGGACCGAGTCCGATCTCGTTGCCGAGGCGCACGCCATCGATCACGAAGAACTTGAGCTTCTTGTCGATGATCTGCTGCTGCATGTCGGCGGGGAGCCTGTCCCACACCTCGTTGTGGTCGTAAGGGGCGTTCAGGAGGAACGTGGCACCCTGCTTCGCCTTGGCCAGCATGTCGTACTTCTCCACGAAGGCGAAGTTGTGGCAGGCCACGAAGTCGGCCTCCTGCACCAGATACGGCGCCCGGATGTACTTCTTGCCGAAGCGCAGGTGCGAGGTGGTCATGGAGCCGGCCTTCTTGGAGTCGTAGACGAAGTAGGCCTGGGCGTTGTTGTCGGTCATCTCGCCAATGATCTTGATGGAGTTTTTGTTGGCGCCCACGGTACCGTCGGAGCCGAGGCCGAAGAACATAGCCTGGTAGGCCCCTTCCATCGGGTTGAAGAAGGACGGGTCGAGGGGGAGGCTGCTGTTGGTCACGTCCTCGGTGATGCCGACCACGAACTTGTTCTTCGGCTTGGCAGTGGCCAGGTTATCGAACACCGCCTTGGCCTGGGCCGGGGTGAATTCCTTGGAGCCGAGGCCGTAGCGGCCGCCCACGATGACCGGGTAGCCGTCGAACTGGCACTTCCCGTCGGCCATGGCCTCGCCGATGGCAGTGCGGACATCCAGGTAGAGGGGCTCGCCCAGGGCGCCGGGCTCCTTGGTCCGGTCGAGGACCGCGATCTTCTTCACGGTCTTGGGCAGGGCGGCAATGAACGCGTCGATGGGGAACGGCCGGTAGAGGTGGACCTTCACCACGCCGATCTTCTCACCCTTGGAGTTCAGGTGCTCCACGGTCTCCTGCACCGTGTCGGCGCCGGAGCCCATGATGACGATGACCCGGTCGGCGTCGGGGGCGCCCACGTAGTCCACCAGCTTGTACTGGCGGCCCGTGATCTTGGCGAACTTGTCCATCTCCTCTGCTACGATCTCGATACATTTCGGGTAGAAGGGGTTAACGGTCTCGCGCCCCTGGAAGTAGACATCGGGGTTCTGGGCGGTGCCGCGCATGACGGGATGGTCCGGAGAGAGGCCCCGGGCCTTGTGGGCGGCGATCAACTCGTCGTCCAGCATGGCGCGCATGTCGTCGAAGGTCAGCTCCTCCACCTTGAGAACCTCGTGGGAGGTGCGAAACCCGTCGAAGAAGTGAAGGAACGGCACCCGGGAGCGAAGCGTCGCGGACTGGGCGATCAGGGCGAAGTCCATGACCTCCTGGGAGTTGTTGGAGCAGAGCATGGCCCAGCCGGTGGAGCGGCAGGACATGACGTCCGAATGGTCGCCGAAGATGGAGAGGGCCTGGGCCGCAATGGCGCGTGCCGAGACGTGGAATACCGTGGAGGTGAGCTCGCCGGCGATCTTGAACATGTTCGGGATCATCAGGAGCAGGCCCTGGCTGGCGGTGAAGGTGGTGGTCAGGGCGCCCGCCTGGAGGGCGCCGTGCACGGCGCCGGCAGCGCCGCCTTCCGACTGCATCTCGACAACCGACGGTACGGTTCCCCAGATGTTCCTCTCGCCCATGGCGCTCTTGATGTCGGAAATCTCACCCATGACCGACGACGGGGTAATGGGGTAGATGGCAATGACCTCGTTGGTGGCGTGCGCCACGTGGGCAGCCGCGGTATTGCCGTCGATGGTTACCATTTTGCGACTCATGCTCTCCTCCTCTGCGATAGGTACGTACAGCCCGAAATCTGCGCGTTGAATTAGTACAACGTCGGTTACAGCTCGCTCCGCCCTTCCAGCGCCCGCTGCACCGTGGCCGCATCCACGAACTCCAGGTCGCTGCCGAGCGGTATCCCGTGGGCGAGCCGTGTCACCCGGACCCCCAGGGGCTTGATCATCCTGGCCAGATAGAGGGCCGTTGCTTCGCCCTCCACCGAGAAGTTGGTGGCGATCACCACCTCCCGGACCCCTCCCCCCTCCAGCCGCTTCATGAGCTCCGCCACGCGGAGCCGGTCGGGGGTAACACCGTTGAGCGGGGACAGCGCTCCCTGGAGCACATGATAGCGTCCCCGGAACGCCCGGGTCCGCTCAACGGCCAGAAGGTCCTGGGGTTCCTCGACGACGCAGATGGCACCATCGTCGCGGGCCTCGGAGCAGAACCGGCAAGGATCGTCCTCGGTAATGCCGAAGCAGACGGAACAGAAGCGCACCCGGGACATGACGTCCCGAAGACTGTCAGCCAGGGCAGCGGCATTGTCGGGGGATTTCAAAAGATGAAAGGCGAGGCGCAGGGCGGTTTTCTCGCCAACTCCCGGCAGCTTCTGCAGTTCCGCGAGCAACCGTGACAATGAGTCTGAAAAATGTACCATACTTTATCCGCCATTTAAAACATTTTTTTATTACATTAATAATAAAAAAATTTAGCCGAAATAAAATCTCGGCTAAATTATTGATTGCAGACTCTTATATCCAGAGAGAAATTTCTCCGTCGAACACCTGCCCGGCATCCGATCTTTCCCGGAAACGAACAGCAAATCAAGTTTGCGATACACCGTGCCTTAGAACAGGCCGGGAATACTGAGTCCACCCGTGACCTTGCTCATTTCCTCGGCAAACTGGGACTGAACCTTCTTGAGCGCCTCATTTACGGCTGCCATGACCAGATCCTGAAGCATTTCCACATCTTCCGGATCAACTGCCTCGGGCTTGATCACCAGGGAAATAATCTGGTTCTTGCCACTCACCACCGCGGTGACCGCACCGCCACCCGCGGTGGCCTCCGCGGTCCGATTCGCGGCTTCTTCTTGAAGTTTCGCCATTTTTTGCTGCATCATCTGCGCCTGTTTCATGATTCCGGCCAAACCCTTGGACATCTTCCCCTCCATTGTTACTGTGATGTAAATTTACTCTCACTCAATTACTTTTGTTGAAACTAAAACATGGTTATAGCTTGCCCCGTGTCCCCAGCGGGGTAACCTCTGCGAGTGTTCCGTCAAAGACCTCAAGGGCCGAGGATACCGCCGGGTGGGATTCCGCCGACCGCTTCAGGCCGGTGCGGCGCTGCTCGTCTTCAGCTCTTTTTTTTTCAAGCAGGTTGGGAGGCGCATGGCCTTCACCGGTCAACACCTTGAGGGCAACCGTCATGGGCGTCGAAAAGAAGCGCTCCGCCAAGGCCTTGAGAGATGCTTGCGCATCGCCGTCCCGGAGACTCGACAGGGCAAAGGAGTTTTCCGGAAAACCGATCTCAAGGCGGTCGGCGGCAATGTGCAGCGGACTGCCGTACTCCAGCGATGTGCCGATCCGGGGCTTGGCACCCTTGACGAATGCGACGAAATCGGCCCACTCATCCCCGGTTCGTTGAGGCTCCGGAGTGGGTGCGCCATTGCGGGGCGGAGCCGGCTTCGCCTCAGCCCCGGCAGGAGCGGAGCGGGGTCGTTGTTCGACCGGGGCAGAGGGTGCCGGACGCGTCGGCACAGGGGCCACCCCGGCTTCCGGCGGGGGTGAGGGGCGCCATGACGCCCGGGCGTCGGCCGCAACACCGCTGCCCCGTTCCTCGATTCTGCCGAGCCTGTCCAGCAGTTCACCCACCGGCACCAAGGGCGCCAGCGTCGCCATTCGAACCAGCGCCATCTCCAGGACCAGCCGGGGGTAGCCCGAGTGAGCGATCTCGCCGTCGGCCCGCAGGAGGATTGTCACGTGCCGCTGCAGATCCTCCAGCGGGGCCGAAGAGGCCTGCTCGCGAACCGACTGGAGCTCCGCCTCGGAGAGGTCGAGCAGGTCTCCCGCATCGCCCACGGCCCTCAAAATGGTCAGATTGCGGAAATGGTCGATAAGTTCGCCGCAGAACTGACGCATGTTGTAACCGAATTCGTCCACCCGGGCAACCACCCCGAGCGCACTGCGCGTATCACGGCCAAGGACTGCGGCCGACGCCTCCAGCAGCAGGCGCCGGTCCACGACGCCCAGAAGGCTCACCACGTCATCATCGTTCACCGTCTCGCCACAGAAGGCCAGCACCTGGTCCAGGACCGACAGGGAGTCGCGCATGCTGCCGTCTCCCTTGCGCGCCACCACGGCAAGGGACTCATCGCTGATGGTGATCCCCTCGCGGTCGACGATGTAGCGCAGTCGGGCCACCACCTTTGCAAGAGGAATCCGCCGGAAATCGAAGCGTTGGCAGCGTGAAAGAATGGTGATGGGAAGCTTGTGGGGCTCGGTGGTGGCGAAGATGAACTTCACGTGGGGCGGTGGCTCCTCCAGGGTCTTCAACAGGGCGTTGAAGGCGTTGGTGGAGAGCATGTGCACTTCGTCAATGATGAAGATCTTGTAGCGCAACCGCGACGGAAGGTACTTGACGTTCTCCCGCAGTTCGCGAATGTCGTCGACACCAGTGTTGGAGGCGCCGTCAATCTCAAGAACGTCGATCGAGGTTCCGGCCGTGATCTCGGTGCAGGCGGGACAGACGTTGCACGGCTCGGGACTCATGCCCTGTTCGCAGTTGAGGGCCTTAGCCAGGATCCGGGCCGACGAGGTCTTGCCGACGCCGCGGGCCCCGGTGAAGAGGAACGCGTGGGCGATCCTGCCGGAATCAATGGCATTCTGGAGGGTTCGGCTGACGTGCTCCTGTCCCGTGAGGTCGCTGAAGGTCTGGGGACGCCACTTTCGTGCGAGAACGAGATAGGACACGGGTCAACACCTCACTACGGGTTCGGTTCGTGCGCTTGCGAAGGGGAAGGGGCACATCGGGGATTTTGCGGGCACAACTGATAGCTGGGCTCCCCCGCGGCACACGGAATCAGCTACTACCGTTGCTTCCTTCCGGATCTGGCGGGGTTCATAACCTACCGTTGCGCGGGACCCAGCTATCAGCTCTGCCCGCAAAGGGGGTCCGGCCACCGGATCGGAGCGCCCGGACAGCGCGGATATGAAGGCTAGCCCAGGGGGCATGGATTTGTTCATGGCGGAGAGAGAGGGATTCGAACCCTCGGTACCTTGCAGTACACACGATTTCCAATCGTGCTCCTTCGGCCACTCGGACATCTCTCCGGAACGATGGACTATAATACAGCATTTTCCGTTTGTAAAGCCCCTTTTTCCCCGTCCTTTTCCGCGCCATCTTCCCGGAACCCGGCTATCTCGTCGCGCAGCCGCTGCTCGTGCCACAGGGCCGCGTAGGCTCCGCCCCGGGCAACGAGCTCGTCATGGCTTCCCTGCTCGGCAATAACGCCGTCTTTGAGCAGCACAATGACATCACAGGCACGAACGGCGGAGAGGCGATGGGAGATGATGACCACGGTCCGATCACCGTAATACCCGGCCAATGACCGGAGGATTTCCTCCTCGGTCCGGGCATCCACCGCAGAAAGCGGATCGTCGAGCACCAGGACGGAAGGGTTGCGCAACAGCGCACGGGCGATGGCCACCCGTTGCCGCTGCCCCCCCGACAGGGTAACCCCCCGTTCGCCGACGACAGTGGCAAGCCCTTGGGGGAAACGGGCCAGATCGCCATCCAGACTCGCCAGTCGCGCCGCCTCCATCACCTCGTCCTCCGTGGCCCCGTCCCTGCCGCAGGCAATGTTTTCCCCGACCGTCCGGGAAAAAAGGAAACTCTCCTGGGGCACAAGGCCGACACCGCGCCGGAGCACCTCAAGGGGAATCCGGTTGATGTCGGTCCCATCAATGAAAACCTGCCCGTCACCAACGGGATAGAGTCGCGCAAGCAGGCGGACGAGGGTCGTCTTGCCCGACCCGACGCCCCCCACGATACCAACCCGCGCCCCTGCCGGCACCCGGAGCGACACTCCCCGCAACACCTCTCCGCCGTTGTAGCCGAAACGGAGGCCCCGCAGCTCGATCTCCCCCCGGATCGCAGCGACCGGCGCCGGCGCCTCCGGGTCCACCACCAACGGCCGGGCGTCGAAGATCTCGCTCAGGCGGGCCATGGAGGCGCCTCCCCGCTGGATCAGGTTGAGGATCCAGCCAAAGATGACCGTGGGCCAGACGAGCATGGCCAGATAGCCGCTGAAGGCGACGAAGTCGCCCAAGGTGAGAATCCCCTCGATGACGCGGCTTCCGCCCACAAAAAGCACCACCAGGGTTCCCAGGGCCGATGTGGCCGCCATGAGGGGGAGCATGAGACCCCGCAGGCGCGCCATGGCCATGTTGCTGGCAAAGTAGTCGAGGCTCGCCCGGCGAAAGGCATCCACCGCCGCCGCCTCGCGACGGTAGGCCCTCACCACGACGGCTGCGGAAACATTTTCCTCGGCCTGACTGGAAAGCTTCGCCAACTCCTCCTGCGCCCGCCGCGAGCAGTGATACATCCTCCGCGTGAGCCCCTTGACCACCAGGATCATGAACGGAAACGGCGCAACGGCCAGAACGGTGAGCGTCACGTCGATGTTCGCCATGAGCACCAGGGCAGCCCCATAGATGACAGCCGTATTGATGACGTTCAGCACTCCGAAGCCCAGGAGCATCCGGATATTGGTCAGATCGTTGGCAAAGCGCGACATGAGGTCGCCGGTCCGCTCCCCGGAAAAGTAGGGCATGTCGAGGGAAAGAAGCTTGGCGAAGAGATCCTCGCGGATGGCGAACTCAATCCTGCGCGCTGCGTGCAAAAGCTTGGTGCGCGAGAAAATGCGAATCCCCCCCTGCACAAGTGCTGCGCCGATGATGACCCCGCCATACCAAGCCGGAGAGCGGGTCGCCTGACCGGGCGACCGCAGCCCCTCCACGGCAAGCTTCAGGAGCCACGGAATCAGGAGCGCGCACCCGTTCGTGCCGACCAGGCAAAGGGCGCCAAGAAGATACGTGCGCCAGCAGGGACGCATGTAATCGTATAATCGGGAAAGCTCGCTGATGAGAAACCTCGGAACCAACAGGATTACCACCCCTTGTAATCCATTTCGCCCACCTTGTCAAAAGAGGCTTCCACAAGCTGTTTCTTTTTTGTTACCATGCATCCAGTGATTCCAGGCACCGGCGAGCGCCTATCTTGGTCTGACCAGCAATAACAGTCTTAAACGATTAAGATTCGTAATGATCACCACGTATCGCTTCTCCTTCACCAGTCCTCATGGGCAGTTGCAAGCGGCATTTTACCCCGGCGCGCCAAGGAGTTGCATGGCAGACGCAATAGCGGCCTTACCATTTTCACGGCACTTTGATCACATACAAGCTTTCGGCAGATCGCACCGCCGCCATACACCGTTTTACTTTGGCGTTGACAAAGCAGCCTTTCGTGTGATAGCACAATTTATCAAGACTAAAAATCACTCCGGTGCCCGCCCGTCAATACACTGATGACAGTGGCGCCTGTTTAGTAAAAATAAAACGGCTGTTGGCCTTGCTGCCATCCGGCAAGGTCCGCCGGGGCATCATCCTGCCGCATCCGCGGAAGCCCCCCCTTCCTCCCGCCCCCAGATCTTGGCCCGTTCACCGTCGCTGTTTTCCTGCGGCCCCACCCGCCACCAGGAGGTAGTGTGAAGCACTCCACGATGCGCCTCTCGACCGAAACCATGAATCTCGGTTTCGTGCGCAAGGTCGAAGCCCTCTCGGGCAGTTCGGTTCGCCGCTGTTTCCAGTGCGGCAAATGTTCGGCCGGCTGTCCCATGCGCTCGTTCATGGAGCACCCCCCCAACCGGATCGTCCGATTCCTCCAACTGGGCCAGTACGAGCGCGTGCTGGCGGGACGCAGCATCTGGTACTGTGCCTCCTGCGAGACCTGCACCACCCGCTGCCCCAACAAGGTGGATCTGGCCGCCATCATGGACGCCCTGCGCAAGTGTTCGTGGGATGCCAAGGGCCCGTCCAAGGAAAGCCTGGTCCAACTGGCGAACCGGCTGTTCATCGAAAACATCCGCACCTACGGCCGCCAGTACGAGATGCGGCTGGCCGCGGTCTTCAACGTGAAAAGCGGCCAGTTCCTCAAGGACCTGATGCTTGGACCGAAGCTGATCACCAGGGGAAAGCTCCGGATGTTCCACCGGAAAAACCGCAACATCGCCGAGATCGAGAACATCTTCGCCCGCATCGAAGCGCTGCGCAAAAAAGGTGAAGCCCCGTGACCCCCGCCAAGAACCTGCTGAACTATTCCTATTATCCCGGCTGCTCCCTCCACGCTTCGGCAAAAGAGTACGACGAGTCGACCCGGGGTCTGTTCCGGGCGCTGAAGATCGGACTCCACGAGGTTCCCGACTGGCTCTGCTGCGGCGCGACCCCGGCCCACAACGTGGACGAGCTCCTCTCCCTCTCCCTCTGTGCTAAAAACCTGTCCTTGGCCGATGAGGTCGGCGGCGACCTGGCCGTGGCCTGCGCCGCCTGCTTTTCGCGCCTGAAGGTGACCCAGCACCGGCTGGCGGACAACGAAGAAAAGCGCCGGCAGGTGGAGTACGCCATCGACGGGAAGGTTTCCTTTGACAAAAAGGTGAAGCATCTCCTGGAAATCCTGGCCAGGGACTTCGGCCTCGACCGGCTCGCGGCAGCCGTGAGAAAGCCGCTGGAGGGGCTCAAAGTGGCCTGCTACTACGGCTGCCTGCTGACCCGGCCGCCCGAGGTGCCGGAGCTGGACGACTGCGAGGCGCCGACCATCATGGAGCGGGTCATCGGCGCCGCCGGCGCCGAGACGGTCACCTGGAGCCACCGGATGGAGTGCTGCGGCGCAAACTTCACCCTTTCGCGCCCCGGCGTGGTGCTGAAGCTCTCCGGCGACATCCTCGCCTCGGCCAAGGCGGCCGGCGCCAACTGCATCCTGGTGGCCTGCCCCCTGTGCCACGGCAACCTGGACATCCGCCAGAAGGAGATCGAGGAGGCCAGCGGCCAGTGGTTCGGCATGCCGGTCTTCTACATGACCCAGCTCCTGGCCCTGGCAGCGGGGGTGGCGCCGGCAAAGCTCGGGTTCGACAGCATGATCGTCAACCCCCTGCCGCTTCTGAAAGAGAAAGGGTTGGTCTAGATGTCCCGAATCGGCGTATTTGTCTGCCATTGCGGCGAAAACATCTCCCGCACCGTTGACGTAGAGCGCGTGGCCGGGGAACTGGCCAAGGTTCCCGGCGTCGCCTTTGCCACCGACTACAAGTACATGTGCTCCGATCCGGGGCAGGGCCTATTGAAGAAGGCGGTGGCCGAGCACCGGCTCGACGGTGTCGTGGTGGCGGCCTGCTCTCCCCGGATGCATGAAAAGACCTTTCGCACCGCGGCCAAGGCGGCCGGCCTGAACCCCTTCCTCTGCGAAATGGCCAACATCCGCGAACACTGTTCCTGGGTCCACGAGGATCGGGACGAGGCAACCGCCAAGGCCATCTCCATCGTTGAGATGATGGTGGCCCGCGTCAAAAAGGACCGGCGGCTCGTGCCGATCACCGTACCGGTTACCAAGCGGGCGCTGGTCATCGGCGGCGGCATCGCCGGCATCCAGGCGGCCCTGGACATAGCCGACGCAGACCACAAGGTGGTGCTCGTGGAGCGTGAGCCCTCCATCGGTGGGCACATGGCCCAGCTCTCCGAGACCTTCCCCACCCTGGACTGTTCCCAGTGCATCATGACCCCCAAGATGGTGGATGTGGCCAACCACCCCAACATCACCCTCCACACCTACAGCGAGATCGAGAGCGTTGACGGCTACATCGGCAACTTCCAGGTGACCATCCGGAAGAAGGCCCGCTCCGTGGACGAGTCAACATGCACCGGCTGCGGGGTCTGCATGGCCAAGTGCCCCCAGAAGAAGATCCCGAACAGTTTCGACAAGAACCTGGGCATGCGCCCCGCCATCTACGCTCCCTTCCCCCAGGCGGTGCCCAACACGCCGGTCATCGACCGGGAAAACTGTACCTATTTCAAGTCGGGAAAGTGCGGTGTCTGCGCCAAGGTCTGCGGCCCCCGGGCAGTGGACTACGAACAGCAGGACCAGCTCATCGTCGAGCCGGCCGGAGCCATCGTGGTTGCCACCGGCTTTTCGCTCTACGACATCGGCCCCAAGCCGGCCGGCTCCCCCATCGAGGGGTACGGCGAGTTCGGCTACGGCACCATCCCCGACGTGATCGACGGGCTCACCTTCGAGCGGCTTGCCTCCGCCTCGGGCCCCACGGGGGGCAAGATCGTCCGCCCCTCGGACGGAAAGGAACCGAAGCAGGTGGTCTTTGTGCAGTGCGTCGGCTCCCGGGCCCGCGAAAAGGGGATTTCCTACTGCTCCAAGATCTGCTGCATGTACACGGCCAAGCACACCATGCTCTACAAGCACAAGGTGCATGACGGCCAGGCCTATGTCTTCTTCATGGACGCGCGGACGCCGGGCAAGAACTACGACGAGTTCTGGCGCCGGGCCATCGAGGAAGAAGAGGCGGTCTACATCAGGGGGATGGTCTCCCGACTCTACCAGAAGGGAGACAAGGTGGTGGTCATGGGGAGCGACGTCCACGTGGGGGTCCAGGTGGAGATCGAAGCGGACCTGGTGGTGCTCGCCACCGCCGTGCAGGCGCGGGAAGGGGCCGATTCCCTCGCCCAGAAGCTCGGCATCTCCTATGACAACTACAACTTCTATTCCGAGGCCCATGCCAAGCTCAAGCCCGTGGAGTGCGCCACCGCCGGGGTCTATCTGGCCGGGGCCTGCCAGGGGCCCAAGGACATCCCCGACACCGTCAGTCAAGCATCGGCTGCAGCGGCAAAGGTCATGACCCTCTTCGCCCGCGACGAGCTGGAGCGGGAGCCCATCGTGGCCAAGGTGGACGAGCGGCGCTGCGTTGCCTGCCTCTACTGCAAGAAGGTCTGCCCTTACGGTGCCGTGGAGGAGAAAGAAATCCGCGACCGCCAGGGGAACCTGATCCGGGTCGTGGCCTACGTGAACCCGGGTGTCTGCGGCGGCTGCGGCACCTGCCAGGCCACCTGCCCATCCAAGAGCGTGGAGCTGGATGGCTACACCGACGAGCAGATCATGGCCATGATCGAGGCGCTCTAATGCACGTACACAAAGAGAAACACGCTTTCGAACCCAAGGTCGTCGCCTTTGTCTGCACTTGGTGTACCTATGCCGGGGCCGACCTGGCCGGGACCTCGCGGATGCACTATCCCGCCAACGTCCGGGTGGTCAAGTTCCCCTGCACCGGCCGGATCGATCCGGTCTTCATCCTCAGGGCATTCCAGAAAGGGGCAGACGGCATCCTGGTATCGGGTTGCCATCCGGGCGACTGCCACTACATGGCCGGCAACTTCCACGCGCGGCGCCGCTTCGCCGCTTTTCGCCAACTCCTGGACTTCATCGGAGTCGATCTTCAGCGGCTCCAGTTCTCCTGGGTTTCGGCCGCCGAGGGGGGAAAGTGGGTTGAGGTGGTTACCGAGCTGACCGAACGGATTCGCGCCCTGGGGCCCATGCCCGAATTCAAGGAACTGGAAGCCGAGGAACACTGGTCCGGGGCCATCGACACGCCCGAGCTCAAGGCCGCGTACAACGACATCTGAAGCCGGCTCCCACGGAGCTTGCAAGGGTTCATCATGACGAATACCGCACATACCATCGACACGGCGCTCTATGACGCCGTCACCGACGCCCTGCGGGCGGAAGCCAAAAAGGTCCTGGAATCGGGCACGGCTGCCGCCGTGATCGGCTGGCAGGCGGGACGCCGCAGGGGAAGCGCCGTGCCGGCCATCGTCACCGATCCCGCCGACGCTGAAAAACTCATTTTTTCCCCCTCCTGCGTCAACAACCTGGCCCTTTACCTGACCAAGGCCAAGAAGGAGGTCCGGGAAAAGGGCACGCTGGCCGTGGTGGCCAAAGGGTGCGACATGAAGGCCCTGGCCGGCCTCATGGGTGAGAACCAGCTCAAGCGCGACGACATCTACATCATCGGCGTGGCCTGTGCCGGGGTCTACGGTCCGGCGGTCCAGGGCAACGCTCCCCTGGACGACAGCACCCTGGCCCGCAAGTGCCGGGAGTGCGCCGCAGAGCTCCCCGAAGGGGCCGATGTATCCTTGGGGACCGTCCCCCGGAGGCCCGCCCTCACCCCCCACGAGGCGGCTGAACTGGCCCGGCTCGAAGCCATGACCCCGGCCGAGCGGTGGGCGTTCTGGAAGGAGCATTTCTCCCGCTGCATCCGCTGCTACGCCTGCCGCCAGGTCTGCCCTTTCTGCTACTGCGAGCAATGCCTCTGCGACCGCAACCGCCCCCAGGCGGTGGAAACCACGCCGCGTCCGGCGGGGAATATGGCCTGGCACATGGTCCGGGCCATGCACCTGGCCGGCCGTTGCGCCGGCTGCGCCGAATGCGAACGGGCGTGCCCCATGGACATCCCGCTCAACCTCCTCAATCGCAAGATGGCCAAGGAGCTGAAGGAACTCTACGGCCACGAGGCTGGCTTCCAGGCAAAGGAAAAGGGACCGTTGGCGGAGTACCGGGAAGACGACGATCAATCGTTCATAAAATAACCATGCAGGGGCGCCCGGCCGGGCCGCCCCTCCAGGAACCCCCATGCCGAAAATCATCACCGATCAGAATCTCCGCCTTCTCATCGATACGCTCGCGGGCGAGGGCAAACGGGTCATCGGCCCGAAAGCCGTGGGCACCCTGACCCTGTACGAGCCGCTGGCCTCGGCGGAAGAGCTGTCCCTGGGAGAACTGCCCCGCCGTTCCGCCAAGGAGACCTTTTTCCCCCTGTGCGAGAATATCCTGACCTATGAAAAGAGCAGTTCCGGGACCAGGGTGCACGACATCGACCCGGCCCGCTTCCCGGAGACAGTGCTCATCGGCGCCCGCCCCTGCGACGTGGCGGCGGCCCCGGTGCTCGACGCGGTCTTCTCCTGGGACTTCAAGGACGAATTTTTTCTGGAGCGGCGGCGCAAGACCACGATCATAGGCCTTGCCTGTACCACCGCGGACGATGCCTGTTTCTGCACGGCGGTGGGGCTTTCCCCGGCGGACACCAAGGGGAGCGACCTCTTCCTCACCCCCCTGGCTGGAGGAACCTACCGCTGCGACGTTATTTCCGACAAGGGTGAGGCGCTCCTGACCGCCCATGCCGGGCTCTTTGCCGAGGCGGATGCCGGCGAGCCTGTTCCCCTTGCCGAGCCCCAGCTGGCGCCGCTCGACCTGGACCGGATCAAGGCCTGGCTCGACACCCATTTCGAGGACCCCCTCTGGGAAGAGATCGCCGCCCGCTGTGCCGGCTGCGGCGCCTGTGCCTTTCTTTGCCCCGCCTGCCACTGTTTCGACATCAGCGACGAGGGGAGCGAGAAGCAGGGGGCGCGCCGCAAGCACTGGGACGCCTGCGGTTTCGGTAAATTCACCTACCATGCGTCGGGCCACAACCCCCGCGAGGTACAGCCCCATCGCTACCGCAACCGGATCATGCACAAGTTCAAGTACTACCACGACAAGTTCGGCCAGCGCCTCTGCACCGGCTGCGGACGGTGCATCCGCGCCTGTCCGGTGGGGATCGACATCGCCCAGATCATTGACGACATCAATAACAAGTAAGAGGAGTTCCCCATGGAACGCTTCATCAACATCGATCGTGTTGTCGCCGTCCAGATGACCACGCCGGAGGACAATCCGCTGGTGACCGATGCCAGCCGGATCATGGATGTCTGGTTCAACGGACCGGCCATCCGGAAACAGCTCTTCAAGAAGGTATCCAGAGCGGAGCAGGAACAATTCGCTGCCAACCTGCTGAAGCGCGGCTTCGTGCAGTCCGGCAACCTGCTGATCAATCCCAGGGCAGTTCTGTTCGCGGAAATGGAAAACCACCTGCTGGGTGGCGTGATCACCATCGGCTTCGGAGACAACAACCGCCCCGTGGAGCTCAAGGTAAAGGGCCAGGCATTCTCGGACCTGGCGGCAAAACTGGCGGAAGGATAAAAGGGCTCCACCATGTGCGACCACAAGAACATCTACCTCCCCCACTTGGCAACGATCGAGGAGATCGTTGACGAGACCCCCGACATCCGCACCTTCCGGCTCGTGTTCCAGGATGAACGGGTGCGGGAGCATTTTACCTTCAGGGCCGGCCAGTTTGCCGAGTACTCGGCCTTCGGCGCCGGCGAGGCCACCTTCTGCATCGCCTCGGCCCCCACCCGGCAGGGATACATCGAGTGCTGCTTCCGGGCCGTGGGGCGGGTCACGGAAGCATTGCGTTCCCTGGAGACCGGCGACACCATCGGTGTGCGCGGACCCTACGGCAACTCGTTTCCCGTCGAAGAGTTCTTCGGCAAGAACCTCGTCTTCGTGGCCGGAGGCATCGCGCTGCCGCCGCTGCGGACGCTCATCTGGCAGTGCCTGGACTGGCGGGAGAAATTCGGCGACATCACCATCGTCTACGGCGCCCGGACCGAGGCCGACCTCGTCTACAAGCGGGAGCTCAGGGAGTGGGAGGAGCGGAACGACGTACGCCTGGTAAAGACTGTGGATCCGGGGGGTAATTCCCCCTCATGGGACGGGCAGGTGGGCTTTGTGCCGACGGTCCTGGAGCAGGCAGCGCCGGCCGCGGAAAACACCATCGCCCTGGTCTGCGGACCGCCCGTCATGATCAAGTTCACCCTTCCCGTGCTGGAGAAGTTGGGATTCGCCGACACGGCCATCTACACGACCCTGGAGAACCGGATGAAGTGCGGCCTCGGCAAGTGCGGCCGCTGCAACGTCGGCAATGTCTATGTCTGCAAGGACGGCCCGGTCTTCACTGCGGCCCAGGTCAAGGCCATGCCCCAGGAGTTCTGAATCGCGAGCGCTTCTGCGCAAAAGCCCCCTGCCATGACATTCGGCAGGGGGCTTTTTTCGTTCCGCGGCAGGCGGATGAAGATCGGAAGAGGAGAACCTCAGGGGGCAAACGAGCGGAATCGCTCCACCGCGCCGGGGATGGCTTCGTCGCGGATGTTGCCGAAGGCGAGCCGGAGGTAGGATTCGAGGCCGGGGCCGAACACTTCGCCGGGGAGGCAGATGATGCCGGCTTCCACGGCCAGCCTGCGGGCGGCCTCCCGGCCGGTGCCCTCCTGCAGGGGATGCCGCACCCAGGCGAAGAAGGTGCCGCTCGCCACGAGGCTGAACGGATTGCCGGGACGGGTAAAGAGCGACCGAAAGAGGTCGTGCCGTCGGGTCATCATGAGCCGGTTCTCTTCCACCCAGCCGTCCAGATGGCTGACCCCGTAGAGCACGGCATGCTGGGTGATGCGCGGCTGGCAGACCGCCATGGTGTCCTGGGCCTTAAGGGCGTGGCCGATGAACTCTTTCGACGCGGCGAGACAGCCGGCCCGGTACCCCGTGAGGGCATAGGTCTTGCCGAAGGACATCAGGTGGATCAGGTGATCCCCCCAGCGGGGGTCCTGGAAAAGATCGTGGGGCCGCTCACCGCCGGGGATGAAGTCGGCATAGGTTTCGTCCAGGACCAGTGCGATGCCCCGGCGCCGGGCCAACCCGTGGAGTTCCTGGATCGTTTCCGGCGGCGTGACCACGCCGGTGGGGTTGGAGGGGGTCACCAGCAGAATGGCCCTGGTGCGCGGGGTGATGAGACGCTCCACCGCAACGGGGTCAGGCACCCCGCCCCGTTCCTCGTCAAAGGGAAGGTAGACCGGCCTGATGCCCAGGATATCCAGGGCCATGGGATGGTCGAAGTAGGCGGGGAGCGGGACGATCACCTCGTCCCCGGCGCGGCAGAGGGTCACCATGGCGAGCCAGAACGCCTGGCTGGCGCCGATGGTGAGGCAAAGCTGATCCGGATTCATGGCCGCGCCGTAGACCCGGCCGTAGCGGGCGCACACCCCTTCGCGCACCTCGGGGAGCCCCTCGTCGGGCGAGTATTTCGACACCAGCGGATCGTCCAGGAGCGCCGCCAGGTAGTCGGTCAACTGACGGGCCGGCGGATAGTCGGGCACGGCCTGGCACAGATCCACCAGCGGGCGCTCCGGGTCGGGCTCCCGGTGAGCGAGCCAGCTCTTAACCTCGGAGATGGGAGCGCACTGGACTGACCGGATCTGATCGGAAATGGGAAACTTCATCGGCGCCCCGCCCTATCCTTTCAGCATGATGAATCCCATCTGCCGACCAGTATCTCCCTTGTCGCGACGGTAGGAGAAGAACTGCTCCGGCGAACAGCAGACACACTGGCCGCTCGTCTCGATATTTCCCTCCGCAATACCCGAGGCTGCCAGTTGCCGCGCGTTGGCCCGCGCCAGGTCCAGCTGCCACCGGGCCACGCCGCTGAGGGTGGCGACCTCGTCCCACTCGCAGCCCCCCTGGCGGAAGGCCTGGGCAACGGGGGTATCCACCTCGTAGCAGCAGGGGCCGATGGCCGGCCCCACAGCCGCCAGGATGTCCCGGGGATCCGAGCCGAACATGGAGACAAAGGCCTCCACCCCCTTGCGGCAGATGCCCGATGCAGTTCCCTTCCACCCCGCGTGGAGTGCCGCCGCGACGCCCTTCACCGGATCCAGCAGGAGCACCGGCACGCAGTCGGCAACGCAGACGCCGATCATCACACCGGGCTGGTTGGTAATGATCCCGTCGGCTTCCAGCCGTTGGAAGTAGCCGTAATCGGGGTTCGGCGCGTCAATGACCAGCAAGTCGGTCCCATGGACCTGGGTGACGGTCACCAGGCGCTCAACGGTGCCGCCGAAGGCCCGGGCCAGGATGCTGCGGTTCCCCTCCACGCTGTGGGAGGAGTCCGCGGTACCGGTACCCAGGTTGAGGGAATTGTAGGGGGTGCGCGACACCCCTTCGTGGCGGGTGGTGAATCCCTGCACCGCCACACCTGCGGCGGCCAGCAGGGACGGCTCCACGTAATGAACCTTGTCGGCTCGTTTCATCTCCATGATCAGGCTCCTTGTCGTTCCAGATAATCGATAATCCGCGCCATATCCTCGGGCAGCTCAGTGTCGAACTCCAGGTACTCCCCCGTGACCGGGTGGACGAAACCAAGGGTTTTGGCGTGCAGTGCCTGACGTCCCAGTTCCCGGATGAGTTTGCGCAGGACCGGGTCCCTGAGGTTGTTGATCCGGCCGGCGCCCCCATAGACCTCGTCCCCCACCAGGGGAAACCCGGCCTCGGCCATGTGCACCCGGATCTGGTGGGTACGCCCCGTTTCCAGCCGGAGCCGCAGCAGCGTCACGCCGGTGAACCGGGCGGCCACCCGCCAGTGGGTGACCGCGTGTTTGCCATGGCGCGCCGTGCCCGACATCTTCTTCCGGTCCGTGGGATGCCGGCCGATGGCCCCCTCGATCCGTCCCTTGTCCTCGCGGGGCGAGCCGTAGACCAGAGCCAGGTAGACCCTCTTGACCGTGTGGTCGTGGAACTGCCGGGAGAGCGATTCGTGGGCCCGGTCGTTCTTGGCCACCACCAGGATGCCCGAGGTATCCTTGTCGATGCGATGCACGATGCCGGGACGAATCTCGCCGCCAATGCCCGAGAGATCCGTACAGTGGGCCAGAAGGGCGTTGACCAGGGTTCCGCCGGGATTTCCCACGGCCGGGTGGACCACCATGCCCGCCGGCTTGTGGACCACAATCACGTCGCCATCTTCGTGGAGGACGACCAGCGGGATCTCTTCCGCTTCAGGCACTGCGGGGGCCGGCGGCGGCACCGTCACCACCACCCGCTCGCCACCCCGGAGCTTGAGAGACGGCTTCTCGACGCGATCGTCCACCGTCACCCGCCCCTCTTCGATGAGGCGCTGGGCCGCCGAACGGGTTATTCCCTGGACCGAGCGGGCCACGAACTGGTCGAGCCGTTCCGCTTCACCTTCCGTCGGCACCGACAGATCGTAGCGCTCCTCTTGTCTCTCCACCACTGCTCCTCTCCGTCCCTGAACAGGACGGGGGCGCGACCGCCGGCCGTGCCCCCGTCCGAACCCTTTCCCGCTTTTCCGCCCCTACCAGATGGCCGACTCGATCTTGCCCGCCCGCTTGATCAGGACATCAACCAGGGCCAGGTCGAAAATGCCGGTTCCCGCCAGTTCAGGCGCCACCCGCGAGGCGAAATGCTGGCGCCCCTCCTCGATCTCTTCGGCCAGCAGATCGAAGATGGTGTCGTTCTTGATCCCCTGCTCGACCTTTTCCCGGTTGTAGATGGCAATGTCCGAGATGATGGCGCGGGCGAGGCGGCGGGCCTGGTCGGGATTGTCGATCATTGTCATGGTATGTCCTCTGTCGTTGGCTGGCCCATGAGCCGGAAGTCCGCTACCTGAGCCTGAGGGAGAAATAGATGCTCGCGTCGCCGCGACGCACCAGAAGCACTACCGAACCGCGTCGGGCCGCCTCGCGCATGACGCGGTCGTACTCTGCCAGGTTCGCCACGGGACGCCGGTTCACCGCCACGATCACGTCCCCCTCCCGGATGCCCGCCTCGCCGGCGGCGCTCCCATCGTCCACCTGGACCACCAGGACGCCGGTGAAACCTTCCTGACGGTATTCGCGGGGTAGTTCCTCCACGGCAAGGCCAAGGGTGTCGGGCGCCCCTCCCTGGGGCCGCGCCTGGCGTGCCTGGACGCTGTCGGAACTGGCCGTCGCCAGGGAGAGCTGAACCTCTTTCCCTTCCCGGAAGACCACCACCGGCACCTTTGTCCCCGGCGCCGTGTCGCCCACCACCCGCTGGAGGTGCTGGGCATCCTTGATCTCCTTGCCGGCGAACCTGAGGATGATGTCCCCCTGCCGGATGCCGGCAGTTGCAGCCGGGCTCCCTGCCACCACGTCGCTCACCAGGACGCCCTGGGCCTTTTTCAGGCCGAATTCCTTGGCAAGATCGTCGGTGACCGGCTGAATTGTGACGCCGAGCCAGCCGCGGGTGACCTTACCCTTGGTGATGAGCTGGGTGACGATCTGCTTGGCCATGTTGACCGGGATGGCAAAGCCGATCCCCTGGCCGGCGGCCACGATGGCGGTGTTGATGCCGATCACCTCACCGTGGACGTTCAGCAGAGGCCCCCCCGAATTGCCGGGGTTGATGGAGGCGTCGGTCTGGATGAAGTCCTCATAGGTCTCTATCCCCATGTTTGAGCGACCGGTGGCCGACACCACGCCGACGGTCACGGTCCGGTCCAGGCCGAAGGGATTGCCGATGGCTACCGCCCACTGCCCCACCTGGAGCTTGTCCGAATCGCCCAGGACCGCCACGGGAAGTTCCTCACGCGAGTCGATCTTGATGACCGCGATGTCGGTCTTGGGGTCGCTGCCGACGATGCGGCCGTCGTAAACGTTCTCATTGGAGAGCTTGACCTTGATGCTTTCGGCGTCGCGCACCACATGGTCATTGGTGACGATGTACCCTTCCCGGTTGATGATGAAGCCAGAGCCGAGGCTCTGTTCCCGCCGGAACCGGGGGCGGTTGTCGAAGAAATCATTGAAAAAGGGGGAAAACTCGAAGAAGGGCTGTTCGATCTTTCTCCGGCTGACGGTGGAGATGTTCACGACCGACGGGGTCACCTTCTTGACCAGCTCGACGAAGGCCTGCTGGGTGGCAAGGATGTCCCTGGGCACCTCCTTGACCGGCGCGTCGGCACGGCCCGACTCATAGAAGAGCTTTTCTTCCTTCTTCGTGCAGGCGGTGAGAGTTGTGACAAAGAGCAGCGATATCAGGAGCAGACGACGGACGAACATGCAAAGAACCTCGCTCATACCGGTTCATGGGAGCTGATCGCTCTAAACCTTTGAAAGAGTAGCCAATATGGCCGGGGATGTCAACGCCCTTTAGGCGCCGAACCGCGCCCCGCGGCCATTCGGATTAGCACTTGACGGTCCCGCGGGAGTTGACCTATAACGGGCAGGAGAGGAGATCACCGTGGACGACATCAAATCCCAGATCAAGGAATTGCGGCTCGGCGCCAAGATCAGAAAGCTCCGTCAGGAACGACGGCTCACCCTCCAGGAACTGTCTGAGCTCTCGGGACTCTCGAAACCCCTTCTTTCCCAGATCGAAAACGACCAGGTCACCCCTCCCATTGCCACGCTGCTCAAGATATCCAAGGGATTGAAGGTGGGCATCCACTACTTCTTCGAAGAGGAGGAAGACCAGCAGAAAGTGGTGCTGACCCGGGCAGCCCAGCAACAGCCGACCCGACGCCGCTCGGGAAATGATGCTCCCCATGGCTACATCTACCGGTCCCTGGCCCCGGGCATCCGGCACAAGCCAATGGAACCGTTTCTGGTGGAGTTCGAACTGACCGACTGGAGTGACAGCTTCTTCTATCGGCACGACGGTTTCGAATTCATCTACCTGCTCGCCGGAGAACTGGAGTTCCACTACGGTAGCGATGTCATGCGGCTCCTGCCTGGGGACAGTATCTACTACGACTCCTCGGAGCCCCACGGCTACGTTTCGGTGGGAGAAGAGCGGGCTCGGGCGGTGGCGGTTCTCTATACCCGGGACTGACCCGGTCCGGCAGAAAGCCTAATGCACGGGCCGTTCCCGCTCCCGCTGCTCCAGCAGCAGTCGCATGAACTCACGCAACGTCTCCCGGCCCCGGGCATCCGGCTCCACAAACTGCAGACCCATGGCCCCTTCCGGTTCCAGGCGGCTCCAGACCACCTGGGCCTTCAGGGTCACGGCACTGGCCGAGCGGGGGGTGAAAAACTGGAGGATAACGCTACGCCCGACCGGCAGCGGGTCCTCCGTAATAACCGCCACCCCCTCGTCCGACAGGTCAAAGGTGTAGAGGCAGGTGGCTCCGTCCATTTCCACGAGCCAGCACCCTACCTCCACCGACAGCCGCTTGCACTTTCGTCCTTCCACGGGACACCCCTATTCGGGCGCTTCCTCGCAGTCGGCAGCCACCCAGCTGTCCAACTGACCGTTCTCCAGTCGAACCTGAATGGTTCCCCCCTCCTCGGTGCAGCCGAAGGTAAAGCCGATCTCGCCGGTTTTCACGTTCCGTACCCTGACATTCTCTTCCTTGCGTTCAGTGCGGTTGCATACCGCTGTGCGGTCCTGCTCTTTCATGGCGTCCCTCCCTCGGGTTCGGTACTGACGAAAAAAGCCTAACACGGGCCATCCGCTTTGCAACCGGGACCTCCGGGGACGCTACAGCTCCTCCCCCTCCCTGACTCTCGCCCGGACCACCCGCACGCACCCTCCGCCCCCGGCCAGGTCAGCATACACCCGTGCCAGGAAACGGACCGTCACCACTTTGTGGATATATGCCTGCGTGAAGCGATAGAGCCATTTCCGAAGCCGCGACGGTTCACTGCTCCCGAGCAGCAACGGGCAGTAGTCGGTCAGTCGCAGGGTGAGACGCACACCGGAAACGTCATCATCCAGCATGAACGAAAGTTCTCCGCGGTCGCACTGGCGGGCCTGAACCAGGAACCCGCCGCAAATACGGAGGGTGAGCGCCTCATGGCCAGGGCCATCCCGTCGTGTCGGCGGGGTAAAGAGAATCAGGCTCCGGCCCGTCCCGGCCAGACGGAAGGCGATACCGTCCGCCGCGACAACCGGCCGGATCAGGGTAAGCGTGAAGCGCCGGATGTAGGCAAGGTACCGCTCGAGGAGAAACTCAGCGGAGAGCCGCGGGCGGAGGTCTGAGGGTACCGTCGTCCACTGGACCGAGAATACAGAGGAATCCTCCATGAGGATCTGCTGGCAGGCTATCTCTCTCGTGAACGGACCTTCCGTATTGCTCATCGCCCCCTCCCGCCACAACCATACCACAGCCTCCGGCCCTTGTCTTACGGCAGAAGCGTGTACAATAGATAGATAGATTTCCGCCGCCATCTGCCCAGGAGGAATTATGAACCCCGGAGAAGGGATCGTATTGGTCACCGGTGCAACCGGATTTATCGGCAAGCGGCTCGTGTCGGCCCTGCTGGCCGGCGGCCACCGGGTGCGCTGTCTTGTTCGGCGGCCCGATGCCCCGCTTCCCGACGGGGCAGAGCGGGTGGTGGGCGACATCCTGACCCGCGAAGGACTCGATGCCGCCCTGGCGGGGATCGACACTGCCTTCTACCTGGTTCATTCCATGGCAGGCGGCCGGGCCGGGTTTGAGCGGCGGGACCGTGAGGCGGCGGAAAATTTTGTAACCGCGGGCAACCGGGCGGGCCTGAGGCGGGCCATCTACCTCGGGGGGCTCGGCGAGACGGGCGATCATCTGTCGGAGCACTTGGCGAGCCGCCTCGAAGTGGCCGCCATTCTGCGGCGGGGCTCATTCCGCACCACGTTCCTGCGGGCTGCCATCATCATCGGCGCCGGCGGCGCTTCCTTCGAAATGATCCGGGCGCTGGTGGAGCGCCTGCCGGTCATGATCACTCCCCGGTGGGTCTCCACGCGCTGCCAGCCCATCGCCGTAGGGGACGTCATCCGCTACCTGACCGGCTGTCTGGAGGACGAGCGGACCACGGGTGAAACCTTCGATATCGGCGGCCCCGATATCCTCACCTATCGGGAGATGATGGAACGACTCGCAGGCGTGGAGAAAACATTCACCATGATCCTGTCAGTGCCGGTGCTGACTCCCAGGCTTTCGTCCTACTGGGTTGGCCTTGTCACGCCGGTTCGCCCCTCTATCGCCATCCCGCTCATCGAGGGGTTGAAAAACGAGGTCGTCTGCCGCGAAAACCGGATTCGTGACCTCATTCCCTTCCCGCTCACCACCTACGAGCGGGCCGTGACGATCGCACTTGCGGAAGAGAAGACGAATGATTACAATTAGCACCGCTTTAAGCGGCACCCACAGAATATCGTCCGGCATCATTATGATTCCAGGACAACGAAGGAGGAGCCCATGAAAAAGATCGGTGTTGTTCTTTCCGGCTGCGGCGTCTATGACGGTAGCGAGATCCACGAGGCGGTCCTGACGCTCCTCGCCATCGACCGCAACGGTGCCGAGGCGGTCTGCATGGCCCCGGGCATGGAGTTCCGCGAGGTGAACCACCTCACCTCCCAGGAAACCGGCGCCACCCGCAACGCGCTTGTGGAGGCTGCGCGGATCGCCCGGGGCAAAATCAGGGACGTGAAGGATGTGTCGGCTGCGGAGCTCGATGCCGTTATCTTCCCCGGCGGTTACGGCGCGGCAAAAAACCTGTGCACCTTTGCCGAAAAAGGGGCGGCCGCCACCATCCACCCGGAGGTGGCCCGCCTCATCCGCGAGATGGCCGTGGCAAAAAAGCCCATCGGCGCCATCTGCATCGCCCCGGCCCTCATCGCCGCCACCCTCGGCCGCGACTACAAGCCGAAGGTGACCATAGGCACCGATGCCGGCACCGCCGCCGCCATTGCGGCAACAGGCAGTGAGCACATATCCTGCCCGGTTGCCGAGTTCGTCATTGACCGGGAAAACAAAATCGTCACCACGCCCGCCTACATGCTCGCCAACCGCATCTCGGAAGCGGCGGAAGGGATCGAAAAGGCGGTCAAGGCCGTCGTGGAAATGGCCTGACAACTACAGACGCCAAACGGCGTCGCGATCACGACACGGAGGTTTCTCGACATGAAACGACTTATTGCCCTGCTCTGCCTGACTCTGACCGTCGCTGCCGGCAGCGGAACCGCTTTGGCGGAAAACATCAAAGGCCGCCTCGGGATCACCGGCAAGATCGGCTTTTACCTGCCCGGCGACAGCGACTTCGACAACTACAAACTGGAAACCGACGCCGGCTTCCTCGGCGGTGGCGGGCTGATCTACGGGGTGACGAACAACCTGGCGGCAGAGATCGACGTGACCCATACCAAGTTCGGTTCAGAGTTGGTGTCCGGCCTTGACCAGGGTGATTTCTCGATTACCAACATCGCCCTGGGAGTCCAGTACCGCTTCGATACCCCGCAGCCGAAGCTCTCTCCCTATGCAGGGGGAGGCATCGACATCCTCCTCAGCGATTACGATCGCCCGGGCGGGGCCGATGTGGACACCACCGTCGGCGTTCACCTCTGCGGCGGACTTGATTACTTTCTGACCAAGCACCTTGTCCTGAATGCCGAGGTAAGGGGGGTCGTGGCTCCCGAAGTGGACATCGACGCACCGGGGGGCAAATCGGGCAATTTTGACCCCAGCGGCGTTGCCGGCACCTTCGGTGTCAGACTCTTTTTCAACTGACGCGACGACATGCTCGTCACAAAATAAGAGGGGACGGCTACTGCCGTCCCCTCTTATTTTGTCCGGAACACCCCTTATGCTCCTCGCATTTTGTCCAACCTGCTCGCAGTAATGCGAAATTTCCGCCCCTCTCCCGATCCGACTGCCGGCACGCGTACCGTCCCCTCCCAACTTGATACAATGTGCAAACAATTTAGACACAATGCACCCATTGAAATCTGTAGTAAAATTATATACACGACTCCGGGATCCCGGAGCCGCAAGGAGATTCATCGGAGCACCCCGCAAAGACTGTTCGATGGCACGTTTTATGAATATTACCAAGACAGCCACGGCATTCCGGGCGAGGGGTAACCAACAATCGACAGTCAACCACCGGGGCAGGCCAACGCTCCGGTTTCCTGGCTACCCGGCATGCCCCGCAAGAATACGCCATACCCCGCGGGAGGGACCATGGACACTACAGTGATCGACGAAGCCATCGATAAATACGTGCACGAGCGGATGGAGAAGGGAAAAAAGAGCGCTGCGGAACGTTTCCTGTCCTATGCCTATCTCAAATATGCGGGGGACGAGGCGGGCGAGTTTCTGCGCAAGGTAAAGGGGCTGACCCGCTACTACGTCGACTTCCTGACCCTCATGGAGAACCCCTTCAAGGGGCCCGAGCTTGCTTGGTTTGCCTCCATGGTCGTAATGGGAATCGTCTCGTGCGTCATGCTCAATGAAGAAGAAACCCGGTTGGCCGGTATTTTCATCCTGTCGGGGACCGTGGTGCACGCCTGGTCACTGCTCCGGATGGTTGCAAAGAAGTGGCGCGAGATCGGCGTGATGATCGCCATTTATCGCGAGATTATCGAGATTATCGAACGGGAGACATCATCGCTTCCCTCCTCTGCCCGATGATGCGGACATCCTGTTCTCTCCTTCTGGAGGGCGGCTCAAGGCCGCCCTTTTTTTCGCCCGGAGCGCATCGTCAGTGGTTCTCGTCTGACCCGAACACCGGGAAAATCCGGGAAAGAAGCCAGAACAGAGCAAAGGGCACCACCCCAACCGTCAGCGCTCCGAACAGCCCTTCCTTGAACGTCTCCAGATCATGGGGAACGATCGGCAGATGATAATGCATGAAGCCGGCAAATGAGGCGGAAAAGGCCTGACCGCCGATGACCACGTTCCACCGCATCATAAAGACGCCGAACAGTACCAGCAGCGTGCCCACGACCGCCCGGCGCACGGTGAGCCCGGGCAGGAGGAACAGAATGAATGGCACAAGGTTGCCGAGGCCATACTGGAACACGAAGATGGCGACAAAGTCCTTGCCGTAGATGACGCTGCGCAGGATATCCCACGACTTGACCGCCGTGTAGCCCCGGAAGATGAGGTCCAGCAACTCCAGAGTGATGGCCAGAATGAGGAACATGATGAGATACCGGGAGGTCATCCTCACCACGTTGGCTTCCACCCCTCCCAGTTCCGCCGGGGTCGGCAGTCCCGGGTTGTCCCTTCGCCGCCAGACCGCGACGGACTTGCGCAGCTCCATGGTGGCAATGTAGGTCAGGATACAGAGCGCGATCCCCGACACCACGGCGGAGCAGATGAAAATGACCGGCATGAGCGGAGTCATCCAGAGGGCGTTGGCCTTCACGGAGCCGAAGATGAATCCCGCGTAGCCGTGAAGGAAGCAGGCCACGGGAATGCCCACTGCCGCCAATATCTTAACGGCCTTTTCATCCTGCTCCAGGGCATGGTGGCTCACGTCCCAGGCACCCAGCACCAGCACCGAATAGAGGCGCATCCGGATGGTTTCCGCCCGGGTGCGCTCCCGTTGTTCCTTCAGTTGTCGGGCCGTGACGGCGAAATACCCCCGGTAGACGAACCAGAGTTCCGAGGCGACGATCATCCCGTAGGTGAGGAAGACGATGCCGAAAGCGGCGATGGCCGACGTGAAGTGCGGCGTCATGAGGACATGATGGTTGCGTAGCGGCTGTTGCAGGTGCAGCAGAAGCGGCAGGGGCGCGCAGGGGAGGAGCGCGAAGGAAAAGACGAGCGAAAAGCGGGCAATGTCCTTCAACTGCTTGACCCCGAACACATGGTAGAGTGACGAGAGCACGAAGGCGCCGGCCACAAGGCCGGTCAGGAACGGGTACATGACGATCTGGATGGTCCAGTAGATGTACTCGTTGGGATAGACGAACAGCTCCTTGACGGTCCATGCCTCCCCGTGCACCATGGCTAGCGTACCTCCCTGGAGAGCCCCACATAGTAGACCTGAGGCTTGGTTCCGTACTCCTCTTTGAGGATACCGACCCGCCCAGTCATGATGGTCCTGGTGATCGGGTCATTGGGGTCGCGAAGATTGCCGATCCGGCGGGCTCCGAACGGACAGGCGTCGACGCACGCCGACGTCATCCCCCGGGAGATCCGGTGGTAACAGAAGGTGCACTTCTCCGCCACCTTGTACACGGGGTGGAAGAAACGGACCCCATACGGACAGCCCATGATGCAGTAGCCGCAGCCGATGCACCATGAGCGGTCCACGAGCACGACACCGTCGGCGGTCTTGTAGGTGGCCCCCACGGGGCAGACCTGGACGCAGGGCGGGTTGTCGCACTGATTGCAGAGCTTGGGGACAAAAAAGGCCTTTTCCACATCTTCGTCCCCCACGTCCCGGAGTTTTCCCGTACCGACCTCGATTCTCCTGTCGGTGAAACCGTCGCGGGCCCCGCGGGGCGAATCGATGAGAACCTCCCCATCCCTTTTCACCACGTAACGCTCGACCCACGTGCGGGTCACGTTGGCTTCATAGGGGATATCGTTCTCCACCTTGCACGCCTTGACACAGAAACCGCACCCCACGCATTTGTAGGTATCAACCAGAAAGGCCCAGCGCAACTCCGGCCGTGCCGCCAGCAGCCTTTCCGGGTCGACCAGCTCAAGGACCGCCGCCGGCGCCGCCAGTCCCGCAACGACCACCATGCTCCGCCTCAGAAACTCACGTCTATTCATGGCGCTTCAACTCCTCCAGATTGGGGTGGTGGGGATCGTGACAGAGCCGGCATTCGGCCTGGGAGTTGTGCGTATCGGGATCAATGCCGCGAATCTGCGATCTGCCGCTGGACGGCGTCACGAGCTTTGCGTGGCAGCGGAGGCACAGCCGGCGGCTGTGGTCGATGGTCAGGGTCGGCGGGTCCTTGGGGTGCCCCAGGGCAGGCCCGTGACAATCCTCGCAGGGAATGACGCCATGGGGAGAGCGATCGATACCGGCGACCTTGGCAGCATGACACCCGGCACAGTAGGCCTTGGTCCGGTACTTGACGGAGACCTGCTTCCACTCGTTTTCGTTCCCCTTGCGGTGCCAGCCGTACATGTACCCTTGCTCATGCACCCCGAAATCATCCGGCACCAGGAAGCTGCGCGCCAGGAGCAAGGCGCCGGCAACGCCGAGCGCAACATAGAGGGGACGCCAGACATGACTCTTCACGCAACCTCCTCTCCAACCATACCGCCACTCTTCCGGCGATGCCGGCAGCCGGGACAGCGCTTCCTCGGTGGGAACGGCAAGACGCCTTTGCGACGCGCCCTACGGGAGTGGACAATACTCCGCGGCCCGGGGCGAAGCTGACCCCCCCTCCCCGGACTGTTCAGTGGACAGAATCTTGATTTCGCCGCTCTCCATGTCGTAAATCCAGCCATGGATGCTCAGTCTGCCCTGGCGCATGGCAGTACGGACAAAGGGATATTCGCGCAGGTGTTCCAACTGGAGGCGGACATTTTCCTCCACGATGAGCTTCATGCGCTGTTCAGGAGCGAGTCCGACATGGAGCGCCCGGATCCTTTCGTCGACCCGTTCCTTGGCCTTGTAGGCATTGATGAGCCAGATGGGGATGTACTTGTCGTCAGCCCGCTCCTCGTCCAGGGCCTGAATGCCGCCGCAGCCGTAGTGGCCGCAGATCACGATATCGGGGATGCACAGATGGTTGATCGAGAATTCGAGCACCGCCGAAAGGTTCCAGTCATTGACCGACACCACGTTCCCCACGTTACGGTGGACAAAGACTTCTCCCGCCTTGGTCTGGGTGATGGTGTTGACCGGCACCCGCGAGTCGGAGCAACCGATCCAGAGGACTGTCGGGTGCTGCCCCCGGGCAAGGGTCGCAAAGGCCTCGCGCTCCCTTTCGAAGACCTCGGCAACGAAGCGCCGATTCCCCTCAAGAAGCCTGGTTATCATCGCGCCCTCTCCCCTGGCGGATCCGCTCCAGCACGTCGAGTATCGTCGCCGGTTCGAGGCGCCGGGTGTAATCGGCATCCACGAAGGAATGCCGGATGGTCATGGTCCCATCAATGACGAACGTGCCGGGGAGCGGCAACTCCCAGGATTCGTCGCCGTTGTAATCGGCAAGGTTCACTCCGAACCCGAGGTAGATGCGACGCATTTCTTCGCCCAGCGGATACACGAGACCAAAACTACGGGCGACTGCATTGCTCACGTCGCTCAACACCTCGTACTGTAAAAAATTCTTGAGTAACGTCGCCTGAGACCTGTCCGGAGTCTGGGGTGAAATGGCCAGGAGTTCGCCCCCCAACTCCCGAATCCGCGGCAATACGGCTTGATAGGCCCGCAACTGCAGGCTGCAGTACGGTCACCACGCCCCCCGGTAAAACGTCACCACCGCCGCCGCCTTTGCCGTCACCTCGGAGAGGCGGATCTTTTGGCCCACCGCATTGGGCAGGGTGAAGTCCTGCGCCCGATCGCCAACCGCTGCAGCATGCTCTACTATCCCCGACAGCACCAGTTCGGTGACAGCGCGTTGAATCACTGCCGCATGCTCGGCAGGCGCTCCGGCGAGGTAGTTTTCCCTCAGGATGTCGAGCTCCTTCTGCAGTTCGTAGACAGGCCGTTGCTCATCGCTCACCACCATACCCTCCCCTGGAGGCAAAAAGACCGGAACCCGCACAAGGCGGGCACCGGTCCCCATGCTGTACGTTCAGGCAGCCCGGTGCAGGCTGTTCTCCATACGCCGTCGCTCGGGACCCGGATACCCCCTGCCCATGCTCCGTCTGAGCGGATCCCGTCCCACCACTGCCCAGCCGTCGGAACGGAGGAAGGCAACGACCCTGTCATCATCCAGATACTCCTGAAGTCGCCATGCTTTGAGCATATCATAGGTGTCGTTCGCATATCGGACCCTGATGAGCATTGGTAGCACCTCCCGCAAGGGAATTTGCCGGTCCGGACGGATAGTTCCTGAAAGTTTAGCAATCGGGCTGCAACTGTCAATGTATCTGCATTGGCCGCCTTGAGGTAATCATGCTGTTACTGCAAAGAAAAAGGGGCAGGCCGTTCACCGGCTGCCCCTTTTGGTATGGCGGAGAGATAGGGATTCGAACCCTAGGTACCGCAAGCGGTACAACAGATTTCGAGTCTGCCGCCTTCGACCACTCGGCCATCTCTCCGTAAGCATTGCTGGATCCTACATGGAATGCGGGTCGTTTATATCTCATTTACAAAAAAAACTCAAGGCTCTGGTGGCACCTTCCTTTCATCGGTGAAAAGCACAGGGGTGGTCTTGGTTTTTTTCCTGCGGCGAAGGTCACGGAAGAAATCACTCAACATCGTTGCGCATTCTTCCCGGCAGACGCCGGGGGTCAACCTTACCTGATGATTCAAGCGCGGGTCCGACGAGAGATCATAAAGAGACCCGGCGGCGCCGCCCTTGGGGTCATAACAGCCGAAAACGACCCGTTCGAGCCGGGCGAGGATAATGGCCCCCATGCACATGAGGCACGGCTCCAGCGTCACGTACAGAGTTGCGCCCGTCAGACGCCAGTTTGCCGACCTGCGGGCAGCCTGCCGGATGGCGATCATTTCGGCATGGGCGGAGGGATCGTTGCTACCCTCGCGGAGGTTGTACCCCCTGCCAATCACCGCACCGTTGCGCACGATAACGGCCCCGATAGGAACTTCGTCACGGGCCGAGGCCTTTGCGGCCTCCCGAATTGCCTTTTCCATCCAATAGGCATCGTCACGAACGGGCTTTTTTTTCAATGAAGGCATTACCCTATTACCATGCGCCCGGCCAGTCTCCTGGCGGGAGTGCCCGACTGGCTCCGGATGAAAAAAGGGGCCAGGCAATCTGCCTAGCCCCTTTAACATATCGCTCCAATTGACAATTAAAACTTTGGGCAGCAAATTACCACTTATAGTTAACGTTGACAAGGGAAATAACCCGCTCCTACTGGGTAGCCAGCCGGCCTGACAACCACAACGGCGCGCCGATGATAGCGTGAAAGTGCCGCTTTAACATTTACACAGGCACTCTGTAGCCTGCCCTGGCATCTAACTGTTACAGCAAAGATCCTTGCTGCTTCTATGGTACAAATCGATAATAGCCGACACCGTCATCAAGCCGCTTTTATACCGGTGACGTTGTAACGACGCCTGAGATAGTGCAAATCTCTCATATGTCTTCTTGTGCTATTTACACCTATCAATTGCCTAATGCTCATAGGGCTCGCCTTGATACAAAATTATTAATATTTAACCCAGAACAAAAGCATGAATAAATAGAAATGCTTGTTGCATGGGATCCGACTTAATAAATCTGGGGCCTGACCAAAAAGAGGAATCCGGCTGTTATAATGATTAGAATTGCTGTGTACCTTGGAGGACTGTTGATGGAATCTAAAAGCCTAAAGGCAAACAGTAGTAAAGCAGAGGCGTTCGCGGCCTGCGTTGCAACAGGTAGTAAAGTTACCGGCCACGGATTTAAGGAGGCGCCACGATGAAACGGTACTGCACCATCCGGACACCCCTGGGCGACATGGTGGCCCTGGCGGAGGGGGACCACCTGAGGGGGCTCTGGTTCACGGATCAAAAGTACGTGCCTGAGGATGCCGGAGATCGGGTGTATGACCCGGATCATCCCCTTTTTGTGGAACTACGTCGGCAACTTGATGCCTATTTCGCCGGCCGGCTGCGGGAGTTCAACCTCCCGCTGGCTCCCGAGGGGACCCCGTTTCAGATGGCGGTCTGGAAACTTTTACGCACCATCCCCCGGGGAACGACCACCACCTACGGCGCCCTGGCCATCCGCATGGCCCAAGGCAGGGAAGGGCGCGCCACCTCGGCCCGGGCGGTGGGGAGCGCCGTGGGCCGGAACCCCATCGATATCATCATCCCTTGCCACCGGGTGGTGGGGGCGGACGGTTCCCTTACCGGCTATGCGGGTGGGCTCGATCGCAAGGCGGCTCTGCTGAGCCTGGAAAAGGTGAAGGTTTCCGGCTAATCCGGGCCTTTTCCCGGGGGGGGCGTTTCGGTCCGGACCATCTCCGGCGCGGCAACGGCCCTGTAGCCGCCGGGAATCTCGAACTGCCCCGGCGGAACCGGCCCCGGGACGACCTGTTCCCAGGAAACGACCGCACCACGTTCATCCTCCCACCGTAGCGGAACCGGCAGCGGCGGGACCGCCTCCCAGAGGTATCCCTTGAAGGTGGTGCCGTTCTGGATTATCTCCGCGGCGCATTTCACGGCATCCCGCCCGTCCAGCCGCTCCTTTCCCAGTTCGGTGCGGGTGATCCGCAGGGCGGGATCGAAAAAGAGAGGGATGTCTCTCCGCAGGTCGCTCAGGGGTATTTCCCGATAGGTGGCAAGCGTGGGCGCCCCACTGCAGAGGGGTACCGGACTACCTCCTGACCACGGTCGAAGCGGTCTTCAGGTTGTTGGCGCCGTTGATGTCCTTGTCGCTGGTCACTTTCGCTTCCCACGTGACCGTGGTCCCGTAGGAGGGAGCGGTCCAGACGAAGCTGTAGACCGCAGCACTGTTATCGGCCGGCGTTGTGATGGTCTGGGAGAAGTTGCCCACGACTCCACCCCTGGAATCCTTGCCCACCAGGGTCAGGCTGCCGGAGGCAACGCCCACCGGCAGGTTGTCCACCGTAACCTTCAGGATTTGGACAGAATTTTTGCTCGCTCTGGTCGGTATGGACACAGCAGTGACGGCAAGATCGATCGACGGCACCACCACGCCGTCGGGATCCTCATAGGTGACCAGCAGTTGGGCGCTGCGGACCACGGTCGGCTTGCCCACCTCGCCCTTGATGTAGAGCATCAGGTCCAGGTCCCGGGTGAGGGGGCAGTCTTCCATGGAATAACCGTCAAACGGATCGTAGTTGCCGAAGATGTCGGTATGCTCGTCCAGGAAATTGTGCCAGTTTTTCGAATCCGCCAGGACCGGCAGTCCGGTAACGGGATCCTTGATGCTCAGCAGGTCGATGGTTGTCGTGGTGGGGGTACCCACCTTGTACTGGGGGATTTCCACCCCCGGCAGGTCCTGGCCGAACTTGCTGGACTTGAGGCGATAGCGGGGGTTGGGCCCGCCAAAGGGGTCGCGGTCAAGGGTCGTATACCAGGCATTGGTGTACTCGAAAAGCCCGGTGGCCGGATTGAACGCCTTGAGCACCGTGCCGGCGGGCAGCGGTTCGAGGTCGCCCCCCTCCTGGGAATCGACCGCAGACACCCAGGTGCCGGCGGGGAGCCCGGAGCATGCCGCCGGTGCCAGGGCCGGCGCGGTGGGGCAGGTGGTGTATTGGGGCAGGATGCCGGTGGCATTCTCGTTTTCGAAATCCTCGGGGCGGATCTGGTCGTTGGGGCTGTTGGTGATGTCGTGATCAACCACGAGCTTGGCCGAGGTGACCTTGTAGTTGGCTCCGGCCACCTTCCACGTGTCCGGCAACGGCAACGCGGCATAGATGTAGACCGGGGTCGGCTCCTGGTTGTAGTTTCCCCAGAAGTACAGGTACTTGCCATCATCTTTCATGCGTTTATTGTAGTCGATCCCTTCCTGGAGAGGATTCGGATCGGCAGGGTCGCGCATGAGGTGGTCCATGACCACATACTTCTCGGTGGCTGCCTTGGCCTTGAGAGCACCGAGCCCCTTCGCCCATTCGCCGCCGATGGGCCCGGTCTTCCAGTTGCCGGTTTCGTTGTTCTGGACCTTGATGCCGATGACCTTGCCGGTACCGTCCAGGATGTCGGCGACGCGACCGTCGTCATACACGCCGTCACGGGGTTTGGGCTTGAGCGCCGAGGGGTCGAAGTCCTTCACGTACCAGCCGTAGACCGAATCGATGCCGTAGTAGGTGAGCCCTCCCTCCACCACGGGATTGCCGAGACAGGTGGAGCCGATGATGCCCCGGCCGCACTGGATGTCTTCCTTTTTGAACACGTGAGTTGTGGTGTGGCTGACGGACACGGCGTGGGCCGCGCCGGCGGCGAACAGCATGCCAATGGTCATGGCGGATACGTGTGCGATGTTCTTGTGTTTCATTCCCTTTCTCCTCCTGTGAAGTTCGTTCTGTTCCGGTTGAAACGCTCTCCGGCCAAGCCGGAACAGATATCGTGCCCGCAGTAGTGCGGAACGGGCATCTCTCCTTTCCATCGGGTAGCCGACGCCCCATGCGGGCCGTTCGCCTCCCTCATGCGCACCAAAGGGTTACGCGACGATCAACAAGCGTGCCCATGCACAGCAATGCATTAAACGCTACCAAGCATCTTGCGTTCCAATACGGTCAAGATTATCTTTTATACATAAATGCAATCTAATTGTCCAAAAATATTCATTTCCTTATAGACAATCATTGCATTATCGCGTGATGCTGGATTATGCATAACTACGCCGTATAACCGTGCAGCCCGATCCATGAACGGGCAGAAATCATTGTTTTGGCATGAAATACAAACCGTTGGGCAACAACCGCCCCATGACCGCCACGTCCGCCTTTTCAAGCGGACGACGACGAACACGTTCCCGCCCTGCCGCAGAGAGCTGTTGACAGAGGCCTGACTGCTCTCTACTCTTGAATGTACGAAACAACCTGACCGACGCCGACCGGCGTCCCGAGGACCACGTGCGCATCCTCTTCGTTCACCCCCACGGCAGCAACTGGATGGGTGCCGGCAACGACATCACCGCCATCTTCAACCTCATGCCCCCCCTGGGAATGTTGAGCATCGCCGCGTTTCTGGAGGCGCGGGGCATGGAGGTGGAGATCATCGACTGTTACGGCACCGGCCACCGGGGACAGGGCCTGGTGGATGAGATCGTCCGCCGGCGACCCGACGCGGTCGGGTTTTCCTGTACCACCTCGTCGTTTCTCGAAGGGTACGCCCTGGCCGAAGGGCTCAAGGAGAGGCTCCCGGACACCCCGGTGATCTTCGGCGGCGCCCATGCCTGTTCGGTGGGGGTGAGCCTCCTGGACCGGTTCCCGGCCATCGACTACCTGGTCCTGGGCGAAGGGGAACAGACCCTGTACGAACTTGCTGCCGCAAGTTTTCGCAACGTGGAGAAAATTCCCGGCGTCGGCTACCGCCGTGACGGCGTCGGCACCCTCTCTGCGGCCCGGGAGCTCATCGCCGACCTTGACACCCTCCCCTTCCCGGCCTACCACCGGCTTCCGGACTTCCCCCGGCGCTATGCCCTGCCCCTGTTCAGCTACCCCAAGGCCCCCAACACCAGTGTCATTTCGAGCCGCGGATGTCCCTACCAGTGCTCCTACTGCGACCGGTCGGTCTTCAGCCGGGGCTTCCGCTTCAACTCGCCCGAGTACATCGTGGAGCACCTGGCCTACCTCAACCGGGACTTCGGCATTCGCCACGTCTTTTTCTACGACGATCTTTTCACCGCCGACCGGGGCCGCGTGGCCCGCTTCTGCCAGTTGAAGGAGGCACGGCGGCTGCCGGTGACCTACAACTGCATCGCCCGCCTCGAACATGTGGATGCCGAGCTGCTGGCGCTGCTGAAACGCTCCGGCTGCTGGCAGGTGAATTTCGGGATCGAGTCCGGCGACCCGGAGGTGATCAAAAAGCACCGGAAGTACTACGGGCTCGACGAGGTGCAGACCAAGCTGGCCATGGTGCGCCGGGCCGGGATGCGGGTGAAGGGGCTGTTCATGCTGGGGCTGCCGGGCGAGTCGGAGGAATCCATCCGCCGGACCATCGATTATGCTTTGATGCTGCCCCTGGACGAGATCAACGTGACCAAATTCACCCCTTTCCCCGGCGCGCCCATCTACCGGGACATCCGGGCACAGGGGGAGTTCGACGAGAACTGGCCCCTCATGAACTGCATGAATTTCGTCTTCGTGCCTACGGGGATGAGCCGGGACCAGTTGGAGGGGCTCTACAACGAATTCATCCGGCGCTTTTACCGCCGGACCCGCATCCACTGGGGATACACGCAGATGCTCTGGAAGTCTCCCGGCAGCATCCTCAGATTCCTGCGCCACCTGCCGGAGATCCTTGCCTTCGAGATGAAACAGAGATGGTGAGAGCGCCGCGGCACGAAGCCGGCGAGGTGTCCATGAAACGTTATGCGATGATCCTGCTCCTTTTGGCAGGCCAGATGCTTTCGGCAGGTGCCGGGCATGGGGAAGAGCCGGCTGTGCGGACCGCATCCGGCGAGTTCACCATCCTGGGGGGCTATGGTATCACCCACAGGGGGTTCGGCGCCACCCGCACCCAGGTGGAGACGGTGGATGCCATCCTGCGCTACGGACACTTCCTCTCGGGAGAGCTGGGCATCGGCCATTGGTTCCAGGGGCGCCACGAGCTGCTGGTGGAAGTGCCGCTCCACCTGACCCTGGACCCGCGCGTACGAACCATGACCGGCGGCTACCTCCTGGGCAGCTGGAAATTCACCGCCCTTGAGGGGCTGGCCCCCTACGTCTTCGCCGGCGGCGGCGTCCTCTACAACGACCTGGGACTCGACACCCAGGGGACGCGGCTCAATTTTTCCTATCAGGGGGGAACGGGGCTCCAGTGGTTCGTGCGGCCGGACACCGCCCTGGGGGTCGAGTACCGCTATCATCACGTCTCCAACGCCGGCACCGCCGAACCCAATGAGCCTCTGAATTCGAGCAAGTTTCTGCTGGGGGTGTCGGTCTACCGGTAGGTACGCCATGGACAGAAGGAACTTTTTCAAAACCGCCGGGCTGGCCGGCATCGCCCTGGGGCTCGCCGGCTGCGCCCGGAGCCTCCCCTTTGGCCGGGACGTCTTCCCCGACTTCGGCGACGATGCCCGCCCCTACCTGGGGCTTGCCACGTCGCTGCGGGAAGAGCACGACTACGGAGCCCGGGTAGAGGGGACCATCCCCGCGGGGCTGCGGGGCACCCTCTACCGCAACGGACCGGCCCTCTTCGACCGGGGGGGGATGCGCAAGCGGACCCTCCTGGACGGGGACGGCATGGTGCAGGCGTTCCGCTTCGGCGATGGCGGGGTCAGGTATGCGAACCGCTTCGTGCGAACCCGCAAATTCGTTGAAGAGGAGGCTGCCGGCCGTTTCCTCCATCCCACCTGGAGCACCCAGGCCCCCGGCGGGATATGGGCCAACGTCTGGCCCACGGAGCGCCTCCTGAGCCAGGCCGGGATCACGGTCTTTCCCTGGCGGGGACGGCTTTACGCCTTCGACGAATCATCTTTCCCCTACGAACTGGACCCGGACACCCTGGAAACCGTAGGCGAAACCACCTTCGGCCTGCCGCGCGACCTCACCATCTACTCGGCCCACGGCAAGTTCGACCCGGTCACGGGAGAATGGCTCCACTTCGGCATCCGCTACGGCCCCCGCACCTTTGTCCACCTGACCAGCTTCAACGCGGACGGCACCCTCCGCCGCCACCGGGCCCTGGAGCTTCCCCGGACGATCTACATGCACGACTGGTTCGTGACCGAGCGTCACGTGGTGTTCCACCTCCACCCCGTTGAAATCGCGTACTGGCCCTTCCTGCTCGGCATCCGGAGCATGGCCGAATCCCTCCGCTGGCGCCCCGAACAGGGAACGATCCTCATGGTGGTGGAGCGGGACGGCGAGGCGCCGCCACGCCTGGTGGAAACCGAGGCATGCTATCTCTGGCACACCTTCAACGCGTGGGAAGAACGGGGCGGAATCACTGCCGACTTCGTGGGGTACCGCAACCCGGATCATTTTATCAGCAACGATCCGGTCATCACTGCGGTCATGCTGGGACGGCGGGGAACCTACTCCTATCCCGGCGAGGTCATGCGCTACCGGATCGAGCCGACCAGGGGAACGGTCGCCCGCGAGGTGCTCCATCAGGGGAGCTGCGAGTGGCCCCGCATCGACGAGCGGCTCCGTTGCCGCCCCCACCGCACGGGGTACATGCTCCGCTGCCTGCCCGGCGAATTCTTCTGGTCCATCGTCATGGGGCTCGACCCGGTTACCGGCCGCACCGGCGAGTACAGCTTCGGCCGGGGCGTCTACTGCACCGAGCCGGTCTTCGCGCCGCGGCCCGGCACTCCTGCGGGCGGCCCCGGCTGGCTCCTGGTCGAGATCTATGACAGCCATACCCGCACCAGCTCCCTGGCCATCCTTGACGCCGACAGGATCGCCGACGGCCCCCTGGCCCTTGTCCGGCTCACCCATCACGTCCCCTTCAGTTACCACGGCTGGTGGCAACCGGCTTCATAGCACCACCTGCCGGTTCAATGGGCGGGAAAGAACTGCAGCACCCGCTCCCGCCCGCTCCCTGCGGCACGTACGGGGGAAACGGGAGTGGCGTCGGGAAACTGCTTCAGCCGCTTGGCAAGGGCCTGCCGGGTTATGCCGAGCATGGCCGCCGCCAGGGTCTGGTTGCCCCGGGCGCGCCGGACCGCCTCCATGACCAGCCTGTGCCTGCCCTCCTCAAGGGTCGGCAGCCGCTCGGGGAAAATGATCTCCGTATCGGGTGCCGGGGACGGCAGGTCAGTGCTGTAACCGATCTTCTCCTTGAAGCTGTCCAGGGACAGGACATGGGAGCGATGGCGGCTCACCGCATCGTAGATCATGGCCCGCAATTCGCGGATGTTCCCCGGGAAAGAGTAGATGGACAGGAGCGTGGCCAGCTCACGGGGTGGCGTGGGGCTGCGTTTTCCCAGAGCCTCGGCGGCCTCTGAGAGAAAATGATCGATAAGCAGCGGCAGATCCTCGAACCGCTCCCGCAGGGGTGGTATCTGGACCTGGTGGGCGTTGAGGCGATAGTAGAGGTCCTTGCGGAACCCGTTTGAACCGCTCTTGCCGCTCAGGTCGTGATTGGTGGCGAACACGAGCTTGGCCCGCAGCTTGCGGGGCGTGTCCGAACCGATGGGAAAGAACTCTCCCTCCTGGAGCAGCCGGAGCAGCTTCACCTGGGAGACGTGGCTCAGGTCCCCGATTTCGTCCAGAAAGAGGGTACCGCCGGCAGCCTCCTCGATCATGCCACGCCGGTCGCGCTCGGCGCCGGTGAACGCGCCGCGGGCGTGCCCGAACAGGGTGTCGGCAAAGATTGTATCGTCGAGCCCCGCCGCGTTCACCGCCACCCAGGGCCCACCTGGGCAGCGGATGCGGTGAACGGCGCGGGCGATGAGCTCCTTGCCGACCCCGCTTTCGCCGGTGATCAGGATCGGCTCGCTGCTCTGGGCCACGGCCTCGCAGTACTGGAACACGGCCCGCATCTTCTTGCTGGCGGTCATGATTTCCGCAAAGGCATCCGGATGGGCCAGGTGGTCATCCAGGAACCGCGCCTTGAGGCTGCGGTTTTCGTTGCGCATCTCCTGCATGGAGAACGCCCGCTGGATGCCGGTGATGAGGCGCTCCTTCTCAACGGTCTTCACGTAGTAATCGAAGGCGCCCAACTGCATGCAGCGCACAGCCGTTTCCACCTGGTTCAGTCCGCTCAGGACGATCACCGGGATGTCAGGGTATTCCTGGCCGATCATCTGCAGCAGCTCTGTGCCGGAAAAATAGGGCATGGTCAGGTCGAGCAGGATCAGGCTCACCTCGGTCCCGCGCAGGATAGCCATCACCTGTCTGCTGTCGGAGCATCTGATGATGTTATCGATGCCGGTGGCCTCCCGCAGCGTGAGTGACAGGCTGCGCAGCCACGCAGCCTCATCGTCCACCAGCAGGATGGGCGTGGGGGGATACTTTTCCGGACTCATGCGGCAATGACCTCCTTTTCGGCAGGCAGGGACAGGGTAGCCGTTGTCCCGGCTCCCGGGGCGGACTGGAATTCGAGCGTTCCGCCATAGCTTCTGACGATGCGCATGCAGATGGACAGGCCGAGACCCGTGCCGCCGGTTTCGCGCTTTGTGGTGAAGAACGGATCGGTGATGCGGGGAAGGACCTCCGGGGGAATCCCCTGCCCCTCGTCGCGCACCTGAACCGTGCAGACCCCACGGAGAGGGTCATAGCCGGTGCTGACGGTGATCCCGTTCGTTTTGTCCTGGAGGGACTGGCAGGCGTTCATGATCAGGTTGACCACCACCTGTTCGATCCGCTGGATGCTTCCCTCGAAGGAAGGGAGGCCGGGGGCCAGCTCCAGCACGAAATGGTCGGTGGCATTCTTGATGGCATTGCCCGCCAGGCGGACCGAGGCCCGGACCGCCTCGTTCAGGTCCACAGGCTCGCACTGGTCGGCGCCGTCGCCGCGGGCGAAGTCCTTGAGGTCATCCACGATCCGCTTGATGCGGCCCGCGCCCTCCTCCATCTCCGTCAGCAGGAGCGGCAGCTCCTCGCGCATTTCCGACCAGGGGATCCCCCCGATCGCCAGCTCGCTCTGCCGGTCAACGCGATCCAGCAGCAGGGGGATTGCTTCCCGGCACACCTTTTTGACCAGGTCCACGTTGAGCAGGATCACCGCATTGGGGTTGTTGATCTCGTGGGCCACGCCGGCGGCCAGCTCGCCCAGCGATGCGAGCCGGCTCGTCCTGACCGTTTCCTCCAGCAGGCGGACCTTGTCGGAGATGTCGCTGGCCAGCATGATGACGTGGCTCACCATCTCCGATCCCTCCCTGACCGGGAATGCCTTCACCTCAAGGGTCCTGCCGTCGGGCGTGGTGATGGTGGATTCCTCGTTCTCGCCCGACTCGAATGCCCTCACCGCCGGGCAGTTATCGCAGAGGGTGGTGCGGTTGTAGAGCATCTCGCAGCAGTATTCGCCGGGCACGGTCCGCAGAGGCGCGCCAAAGGGTTCGCCGGCCACCTTGTTGGACCAGACCACCTTCATGTCGTGGGAAATCAGGGTGAGACTGTCGGGGATGCCGTCCAGGATGATCCCGAACTGCCGGGATAGCTGCCGGTAGTTCTGCTCGCTCTGGCGCAGCCTGCGCTCGGCCCGGCGCCGGAGCAGGATGCTCCAGGTGAGCAGCAGGGTGATGCTCAGGGAGCCGAGCAGAATCGCGACGGCCCAGAGAAACTGGGACTTGGTCAGGTTGTAGAACGGCTTGGGCCCGTTGACCAGGATGTGCTTCGGCGGCAGGCGCCGGGGAGATATGCCCAGCCGCTGCAGTTCCTCGTAGTCAAAGATGGGAACGGAGCTGGCCGATTGCACCACAGGAATGTCGGCCACCGGCTCACCATGGAGCACCCGCAGTGCCGCCCGCGCGGCAAGCCGCCCCTGCTCGCGCACATCCACGAACGGCCCCCCCACGGTCCCCTCGCCGAGAAAGACGTTCCAGAAGCTGTAGAGGGGAAGGCCCGCCTGCCGCAGCAGGCCTGTCTGCTCATGGAACGAGAGGAGATTTCCCGAGCGGTCGCGGATCGACCCGTTGATGAGGATTAGGGTGCCGCTGGCAGGGGACTGGAGCCGTGCGATGATCTCCTCGGCCGACAGGTCGTTCCAGAAATCGAACGTCACCCGTCCCGCGAATGCCTGGCTTACCGCCATGAGGCGCTGGGCATTGAGGCGGTCCGTGAGCTCCCGGGTGCCGCCGATGACGATCATTCCGGTCGTGCCGGGATGAAGCGCCAGGGCCTGCCTGATGACCCCCGCACAATCGGGATCGGCCCTGACGCCCGTATGCCGGTCAGAGGCGGTGGGGAGCGGATCGGGGCCGACGGTTGCGCAGGATACGATGGGCGCACCGCGGAACAGGTCACGGCGGTTGGCGAGAGCGTAGTCGAGCGCCTCGTTGCCGGATGCGATCACCAGGTTGAACGACCGTTGCCGCAGCTTATGGTGCAACACCGCGTCAAACATGCGGGAAACCTGGGCGGACTGCCGGTGACGCTTCACGTCGAGATATTCCACATCCATGTGAATCCGCTCGAAGGAATTCGACAGCACATCCTGGATTCCCGCCATGACCTGATCAGCCCACGGATAGCCGGGGTGATAGGAATGGAGCACCAGGATGTGGTTGGCCGCCCGCGCCTCGTAATCGGCGCGTGCCGGAGCGGGATACGCCCCAACGAGCATAACCACCGGCCATAGGCGCGCCAGCGCACAAACGAAACAACGTCGTCGGATCAATCGAAACATAACGCTCTCTTGACAAAAACAACATCGTTAAATCACTGTATTCAATCTAACAAAAACTGTTTATTAGCACTTTCTATTCCACACGGTGATCGGCCTCTCTGTTTCTTTCACCATAACCATACATATCAATTAATAAACGTATCTCCTCCCTCTCCACCGCTGCCCGGCAGGATACCCCCCGCAGAGCGGGAAAACGTGAAATAGCGGCGCCGCATACCGCTCCAGGCGCCAGACCCATTTGATTTCCGGGTGTTAACGTCCTTCTGCTCTTTAGCGTACACTAATGCCATTTCGCAACAGAGGACAGCCCTGTAGCCGCATGATTTTGGTTGGTCCCGGGGGATGGGTATGATATGAGATAGGCCGTGAACACGACTCTCCCATT
>NZ_JCAMRN010000022.1:0-39736 GCF_059620965.1 Geobacter sp. PheSNFMC | reverse complement strand
CCGGCACCTCCGGGTCGTTTTTCCGTTACCTTGGCACTGGGGGTCAGCCGCATCTGGCCGTCGGTCACAACCGTTTCACCCGGAGCGACGCCCTGCTCGATGACAGTGAGTCCTTCATGGGTGATACCCGGCGTTACGGGGCGGACCTCCACGGAGGAGTCGGCCTTTACCACAAAGAGATAAGGGCCGCTCTGTCCGGTCTGGAGAGCCTGGGACGGCACCACGACGGCATCGGCGCGGGACGCGAGGGTCACGACCACGTTGACGAATTGACCGGGCCAGAGCCGCCGCCCCTTGTTCTCAAAGATTCCCTTGAGTTTGATGGTACCGGTGGCAGCGTCGACCGCATTGTCGAGAAAGCTGATGGTCCCCTGCTCCGCCGGTCCCTGATCATTGGGAATGATCGCCGCCACCGCGAGCCGTCCGGACGCCAAACGGTGCTTGATCTCGGCAAGGTCTTTCTCGGGAATGGCAAAGGTTACGTAGATCGGAGTTATCTGGTTGATCGTAACCAGCGGCGGATTCTCGTTTGCCTTGACGATGTTCCCCGCATGCACCGCCAGGTTGCCGGTTCGGCCCGAAAGGGGCGAGCGTATGGTGCAGTAGGAGAGTTCGACCCTGGCGTTCTCCACGGCGGCCCGGTCGGCGGCAACATCCGCCGCGAATGCCTCCGCCTTGGTGCGGTACTGCTCATACTGCTCCTGGGTCACGATCCCTTCTGTCAGCAGTTGGGCATAGCGTTCCGCGTCCTGGCGGGCATTGCGCGCCTGGACCAGATTTCGGGAAAGATTTGCTTCCGCTTTTTTCAGGGCGGCGGCATAGGTACGCGGATCTATGGCAAACAGGAGATCGCCCTTTTTCACGTCCTGCCCTTCGGTAAAGTGAACGCTCACCACCTCACCGCTCACCTGGGCCTTGACCGCCACCGTGGCATAGGGCTCCACATTGCCGATGGCCTTGATCTGAACCGGAATCGTCTTCCGCTCCACCTTTGCGAGCACGACCGGCACCGGCGGCTTTACCGTTGGTTTCTGCTCCTTGGGGGAGCAGGCGCACAGCGCGAGAGCAGGCACGACCGCAGACGCCGCAACGGCATGCCGTCCCCAACGGCGAAGCGTGCGAAAGGCTGTCATCACATTCATCAAGTCCATTCAGAACCCCATCATCAGTCCGGACGTGTCAGTCTCGCGCACTTTGCTCGTAAAGGGAGTCCCCTTCTTTTTCCGTTACGGTGATTCCCTCCCGATCCAGAAGCTCTCCCGTGGCCCGCAGCAATTGGGTAACGGCATCGCCATATCCTGTCAAGGCTTTGATCTGGTTGCTCTTTGCCGTGGCCAGTTCACTCTCAACTTCGAGAACGTCCTTAATAGTGGCAAGCCCCACCTCGCTCCTCTTGATGAAAGAGCGGAGCCGCTCCTCGGCAAAGGCGCGGCCGCGGTCGGTCACGTCGAGCTGCTTGTAGCCCGAATCAACGCCCCTGATGGCCGTCTTGACCTCATTTTCCACATTGGCCTCAAGGCTCCTGATCTGGGTGCGTCCCTGCTCCACCTTCAATTTACTGCGGCGATACTCGTTCTCGGCGGCATTGTTCCCCAGGGGGTACTGGAATACGAGCCCAACGCCCCAAACCGGGTAATCGGCTGAGCCGACTTTTTCCAGATTGCGGTTGTAGTGACGGTCTAAGCCCGTCACGGCGGCACTGGCAGTAAGATTCAGATCCGGGAGGGTCCGGTTCCGGGCCACGCGCGTCTCCAGTTCGCTCGTCTTGAGGTTCGCCTTCTGCTCTCGCAGTTCCGGCCGCAAATCCAGCGCCTTGCGGATCAGTGCATTTTCCTCGGCCTCATATGGCTCGCGGGTCGGGATATCGACTGGAATGAGCTCATCTTTGCCGGGTAGCTGAAGCAGCACGTGGAGCACATCATTCTGATCCCGTACCGCTTTTTCCGCATCGATGAGATCCTTTTCCCGGCTTGCCACACCGAACTCGGCATTGAGAATCTCCATGGCCGGCAGAACGCCCGCCTTCACCCGTGCCTGGGTATCGGTGAGTATTTTACGGGCCAGTTCCAGGGACGTCTTCTTGACCTCAAGATCCTCGCGCAGGCTGTAAAGCCGGTTGTACTCGGTCCTGACCCTGGCCACCGTGTCCAGGAGCAGGGTCCGGAACCGCTCCAGGGAACCATCCTTGGCCGTCCGCGCCACCATGATGCCGAGTTCGGTGGGGTCCTTGCCGAAATTTTTCAACAGCGGCTGGGAAAGGCTCAGCGTCAGATCCGAGTTCCAGTATTCGCTCGGGCTTCGGGTGGAATTGGTGTAGTTGTAGGCATTATTGAACGTGAGCCCCACTGTCCCGCCAAGGGGCGTCAACTGGTTCACGCCGGGATTCAGAGTCAGCGTCCGGGTCCGGCTGGTATTGGTTCCTGAAAGAAACGAGCTGACCGGTTCGGTGACGGCATACTGAAAATCGGTTGAAACAATGAGTTGCGTATCATAAATACCGAGATTTTTGCGGATATCAGCCTCCGCCATGGCCGGATTGTACAGTTCTGCCCGCACATCCAGGTTTTTCTGCACTGCAGACTGGATTGCCTCCTTGAGGCTCAGCCGAACGCCGCCGTCAGCGGCGTGGACGGTGAGCGGAGCCATTACCAGAAGCAGGGCAGTCGTTATCCGTTTCATCAATCATTCCTCCTCAGCAGGCCGTTGGATGCTAATGTGAGAGATCCCCGCAGGTGGGCAGGGGCTCCGTTGATCATAATCATCGTAACGAGGAACCCCGTCAACGGTTGAACACGATCTGTGCATTTGTTCAAAAAAATGGACGTGCGTCAAGCGCAAATGCGTCCGGAGCGTGCCGAAACGAGCCTATTGGGCGATGAAGGTCGTCCGGTCGAGGCCGGTATTGCCGTTGGCCGGATCAAATGCATAGACCGTTACCTCGTATACTCCCGGCTGTCTGACCGTAAGCTCTCCCATAACCAGGCTCGACTCCCCGGCAAAATGGAGCGGCACCTCTTCCGCGGCTGAGCCGTCCCGCCTTACCATTGCACGGATCTCGTAGCCGTCGGCATTCCAGAGCCCTCCCGGCGAAACCGGACAGCCGCACATCATCATGACGCTGGCCCGCACGGTCACGGTGGCCAATCCATCCGCAAGAGTAACGGTATGATTGGCCGGCGGATCGAGTACATCAACGGCAAACCCCGGCAACTCCAAGACAAGACCGTCCCCGCCGGTCACGTGCCTGCCGGGAATCAGCCACTGGGTCACCGAAGCCTCTCCCATCCCCTGCCTCTGGCTTAATGGGCCTGCCGCCCGCACTTCAATCCGGGTGGGCACATCGATATCCAGAACAGCCCTGAACCGGGCGGATTGTGCGTCCGACAACACGCCCCCCCTCACATGCGGGTTGACCATAATGGTAGCGGTATTGCCAGTGGTTCCCGCCGTAACACCCGTGGCGAGCAACTCGCCGGTGTCGGTATTGCGGATGGTTATCAAAGCCCCTCCCATGCTCGTTCCGAGAAACTTTGCATCCTTGGTCCTCACCCGCACATCGACACGGGTTTCCAGGGCCTGGACGGTACCGGCCGAAACAAGAAACGCCATCAGTGCAACGCCGGTCAGAATTCTTGCCATTGTTGACCTCCCGTTCGCGAAGGGTCCGCGCCCCACTCGACCGCATAACCATAGAAGCATAGCAAAGAAAAAGGGGGATGCCGCGCGGCATCCCCCTTTTCAGGCGAATCAGACCAATACCTTTAAGAAAGCCGGTGGGCGTAGAGGGGAAAACGCTTCATGAGTGCATTGACCCTCCCCTTGATCTCAACAAGCTTGGCATCATTGTCCACGTTGGCCAGTGCCTCTGCGATGAAGCCCGCCACATTAGCCATTTCAGCTTCCTTGAGACCGTGGGTAGTGGCTGCGGGAGTGCCGATCCGGAAACCGGAGGTGACAAAGGGCGAACGGGTCTCGAAGGGCACCGTGTTCTTGTTCACCGTGATGCCGGCCTTATCCAGAGACTCCTCCGCCACCTTGCCGGTCAGTTCGGTGCCGGTCAGGTTAACCAGCATCAGATGGTTATCGGTGCCGCCGGACACAAGCCGGAACCCGCGCTTCACCAGCTCGTCGGCAAGGGCCTTGGCGTTTTTCACGATCTGGGCCTGATACGCTTTGAACTCGGGCTGGAGGGCTTCCTTGAGGGCAACGGCCTTGGCCGCAATGACATGCATGAGCGGCCCTCCCTGGATACCTGGGAAAATATTGGAATTGAGCGTCTTGGCGTATTCCTCGCGGCACAGGATCATCCCACCGCGGGGCCCCCTGAGGGTCTTATGGGTGGTGGTGGTCACGAATTCCGCGTAGGGAACGGGGTTCGGATGGAGACCGGCCGCAACCAGGCCCGCGATGTGAGCCATATCAACCATGATAACCGCGCCGACCTTATCGGCAATGGTGCGGAAGGCGGTGAAGTCGATGGTCCGGGGATAGGCGCTGGCCCCCACAACAATCATCTTCGGCTTATGCTCCAGGGCAAGACGCTCCACCTCATTGAAGTCGATCGTTTCGGTTTCCTGGGACACGCCGTAGGGAACCACGTTGAAGAAACGGCCCGAAAAGTTCACGGGGCTGCCGTGGGTCAGGTGGCCGCCGTGGGACAGGTTCATCCCGAGAATGGTGTCGCCGGGCTTGAGCACCGAAAAGTAGACCGCCATATTTGCCTGGGAGCCCGAATGGGGCTGGACGTTGGCATGATCGGCACCGAAAAGCTCCTTGGCCCGCTCGATAGCGAGATTTTCCACCACGTCCACGTGGTGGCATCCACCATAGTAGCGCTTGCCGGGGTATCCCTCGGCATACTTATTGGTCATTACCGAGCCCTGGGCTTCCAGTACCGCCTCGGAAACGAAGTTTTCGGAAGCGATCAACTCCAGGTTGTACTCCTGCCGCTCGGTTTCATGGCGGATCGCCTCAGCTACCTGCGGGTCAAAGGTTTCGAGAATCGACATGTCAGGTCTCCTTGTAAAAGTGGGAAAAAGGAAAACGGGACCGTATCCAGTCCCGTATCAGACTTCATGCAACCGCCGATCAGGCGCGATGTCTACTTCATCAGTTCCCGCTCCAGGGCCGCAATCTTGTCGAGCCGTCCCTGATGACGGCCGCCTTCATACACCCCGTCGAGCCAGGCGATGACCATCTCCCGGGCCGCGGCCTCCTCGAGCACCCGGCCACCGAGGACCAGGATGTTTGCGTTATTATGCTCCTTGGCCATGCGTGCCATGAAGGCATCGGTGGCAAGGGCCGCACGCACCCGGGGAAACTTGTTGGCAACGATCGACATGCCGATGCCGGTGCCGCAGAAGAGAATCCCCTTCTCCGCGTCGCCATTGGATACCCTTCGGGCCACCTTGATGCCGAAGTCCGGGTAATCAACCGAGTTGCCGTTATCGGTTCCGCAGTCTTCGAAGGGTTCCCCCCGCTCGGCAAGGAGCCGCTTAACCGCTTCCTTCAGTTCCAGACCACCGTGATCGCTCCCGACGACTATCACCCCGTGCCCCCCTATACTTTCTTGAAGAGCAGCGTCGCGTTCGTGCCCCCAAAGCCGAAGTTGTTGCTGAGGGCGTATGTGATCGACTTCTCCCGGGCGGTGTTGGGAACGTAGTCAAGATCGCACTCGGGGTCCTGCTCCAGGTAGTTGATAGTCGGCGGAATCACACCCTTGTCCATGGCCATGAGGGTAAAGACAGCTTCAACGCCGCCGGCTGCGCCGAGCAGGTGACCGGTCATGGACTTGGTGGAGGACACCATAACCTTTTTCGCATGGTCACCGAACACGCTCTTGACGGCAAGGGTCTCGTAGTAGTCATTGAAGGGGGTGGAGGTGCCATGGGCGTTGATGTAGTCCACCTCTTCCGGACGGACTCCGGCGTTGTTGAGAGCCATTTTCATGCACCGCGCAGCACCTTCTCCCTCCGGTGCCGGAGCGGTGAGATGGTAGGCGTCGCCCGTGAGACCATAGCCGACGATCTCGGCATAAATTTTGGCCCCGCGCTTCTTGGCAGCCTCATACTCCTCAAGAACGACGATGCCTGCCCCCTCTGCGAGAACGAAACCATCGCGATTCTTTTCAAAGGGACGCGACGCAGCGGCTGGATCGTCGTTACGCGTGGAAAGAGCCTTCATGACCGCAAAACCGCCAATTCCGAGGGGAGTCACCGTGGACTCGGTACCGCCGGCAATCATGGCGTCCGCATCGCCGCGCCTGATCATGTGGTATGCATCGCCGATGGAGTGTGTACCGGTGGCGCAGGCGGATACCGACGACAGGTTGGGTCCCTTGGCCCCGTACTTGATTGAAATGTGGCCGGGTGCAAGGTTGATGATCAGCATTGGAATGAAGAAGGGGGAAATTTTCTTGTGCCCGCCTTCGAGCATGGCGGCGTGGTACTTTTCGATGGTCGGCAAACCGCCCAGCCCCGCGCCGACCAGGACACCCGTACGCTCCGCGTTCTCCTCGGTGATCTTGAGGCCGGAATCTTCCATGGCGTAATGGGCAGCAGCCATGGCGTACTGAATGAAGAGGTCCATCTTCTTGACCTCTTTCTTGTCGATGTACTGCTCGGGATCAAAGCCCTTAACCTCGCCGGCAATCCTTACCGGCAGGTCGGAGGCGTCAAAGCGGGTTATGTGCCCAATGCCCGACGTTCCTGAAACGAGCGCATCCCAGTTGGCGGCGTTGCCGACTCCGAGCGGAGATACGGCGCCGACTCCCGTCACCACTACTCTTCTCATAGATATGTGCTCCCGATGGTCGTGAATCTGAACGCATCCGCCACGGAGCCGTTGAAGCTCACATGCGGATGCACGCGGACGCGGCCCAAAGGCCGCGTGCTGTGAAAAAGGGGAAGGTTCTCCTTCCCCTCCTGTGTGCTAGGTGTGCTCGGTGATGTAATCGATGGCATCCTGAACGTTCTGGATTTTCTCGGCGTCCTCGTCGGAAATCTCGATATCGAACTCTTCCTCGAGAGCCATCACCAGTTCGACAGTGTCAAGAGAGTCCGCCCCCAGATCATCCATAAAGGAGGCATCGTTCGTAACCTGCGCCTCATCGACGCCGAGTTGTTCGGCTACGATCTCTTTGACTCTTTTTTCTATTGACGACATGCTTGTTCACCTCCGTTTGGTTTGAGTCTTCGGGTAATGTTTCTAGCTACATACCACGAAACGCCTAAATTTCAAAAGATATTTTTCTACATGTACATCCCGCCGTTAACGGACAGGACGTGACCGGTAATATAACTCCCCATGTCGGACACGAGGAAATGGACCGCGTTGGCAATATCCTCGGGGGCACCGAACCGCTCCAGCGGAATCTGCTGCATGAGCGACTCACGTACCTTTTCGGAAAGAACCGCCGTCATATCCGTTTCGATGAAACCGGGGGTGACGGCATTGACGGTAATGCCGCGCTTGGCCAGTTCCCGGGCGGCAGCCTTGGTCATTCCGATCATCCCTGCCTTGCTGGCGCAATAGTTGACCTGCCCCGCATTCCCCATCTCGCCTACCACAGAGCCGATATTGACGATGCGGCCACTACGGGCCTTGGCCATGAGTTTTGCCGCCTCCCGCGTGCAATTGAAGGCGCCCTTGAGGTTCACGTCGAGCACGGCATCCCAATCGGCATCTTTCATCCGCAACAGCAGGCCATCCCGGGTAATGCCGGCATTGTTGACAAGGATATCCACCTTGCCGAAAGCGGCTACCACCGAGGCGAACAGCGCTTCCACAGCCGCCGCGTCCGCCACGTCCACAGCCAGCGCGAGGGCTCTCCGGCCGATCTGCTCTATCTCGTCCGCGGTTTTCCGGGCACTGTCGAGGGTTGTAGCGGTCACTGCAACGTCAGCGCCCTCGCGGGCGAGCCGGAGGGCGATCTCCCTGCCGATGCCACGAGAAGCTCCTGTAACCACTGCGACTTTTCCAGCAAGACTCATTCTCGTCTCCTTAGGCAAGAGCCCTGATACCGGCCGTATCCTCGACGTTGGCGGTACCCGCTTCCTTCTCGATCCGCTTGACCAGCCCCGACAGAACTTTGCCCGGCCCGATCTCCACAAACCGGGTGACGCCGAGCGAAACCATTTCCCTCACCGAGGCATCCCAGAGCACCGGAGCGCTTACCTGCCTGACCAGGAGTTCTTTTACCCTTCCCTTGTCGGAGTTGGGCGTTGCCTCCACGTTGGTCACCACGGGAGCGACCAGATCGCCGACCGCAACCGCTGCCAGAACCTCGGCAAGCCGTTCACCGGCAGGCACCATGAGGCTCGAATGGAAGGGAGCACTCACCGGCAGGAGCATCGCCTTGCGGAACCCCTTTGCCTTGGCAATCTCGATGGCACGGTTGACCGCACCGGTGTTTCCGGCAATGACGATCTGGCCGGGCGAATTGAAGTTTGCGGGAGAAACGACCTCACCCTGGGCCGCTTCGGCGCATATTTCGGCAAGAACAGCCGGTTCGATTCCGAGCATCGCGGCCATTGCCCCCTCTCCAACCGGCACAGCCTCCTGCATGAAGGTGCCGCGGGCTCGAACCGTCCGGACAGCATCCGCAAAGCCAAGTGCCCCGGCAGCCACAAGCGCCGAGTACTCGCCGAGAGAGTGTCCTGCCAGGAAGTCTGCGGTGAGTCCCGTTTCAGCCTGAAGCACCCTGAATGCAGCAACACTTGTGGTCAGGATGGCGGGCTGAGTATTGGCGGTGAGCTTCAACTGCTCTTCGGGACCTTCAAAGCAGAGTCGGGAAAGGGAGCTGCCGAGGGCATCATCAGCTTCCTCGAAGACCTGACGGGCAACCGGAAAGGTATCGGCCAGATCCTTGCCCATTCCGGCATACTGGGACCCTTGGCCGGGGAATATGAATGCACGCTTGCTCATTGATAGCTCCTTGCTTGGTCCGTTACCAGCGCACCAGTGCCGATCCCCAGGTAAGCCCGCCACCGAAGGCATCGAATACCACTACATCGTTGGGCTTGATCCGGCCCGAGCGGTTAGCTTCGTCCAGTGCCAGCGGAATGGATGCCGCCGAGGTATTGCCGAACCGGTCGAGATTGACGTAGACCTTTTCGCCCGGCAGGCCGAGGCGTTTGCCGATGGCATCAATGATGCGGCGATTGGCCTGATGGGGGATGAACAACGAAATGTCTGCAGGCGTGAGCCCGTTTGCATCAAGGGCTTCAAGGGCGGCATCCTCCATGGCCCTCACGGCGAGTTTGAAAACCTCGTTCCCCTGCATCATGAGATAGATACGACGGTCGTCAAGAGTCTTCTGGACGGCGGGATTTCTGTTGCCGCAACCGGGTTGATAGAGCAATTCCCAGTATGAGCCGTCACTGTGAAGATGGGTTGACAGGACACCGCGGCCATCATCGCATGCCTCGAGAACCACGGCACCGGCGCCGTCGCCGAAAAGGAGACAGGTGTTGCGATCTGTCCAGTCGATGATCCGCGACAGGGCTTCTGCACCAATGACCAGAGCCTTGCGGACGGAACCCGCCCTGATTGCATTGGATGCCTGAGCCAATGCATAGATAAAGCCGGAACAGGCGGCGGACAGGTCAAAGGCAGCCGCCTTGGCGGCCTTGAGATTGCTCTGGACCACGCAGGCAGTGGCAGGAAATGGGAAATCGGGCGTAATTGTCGCAACAATCAAAAGATCAATATCAGCGGCAGCGACTCCGGCCATCTCAAGCGCCCGCTCCGCTGCCTGCGTTGCAAAGGTGGAGGTATACTCTCCATCAGCGGCGATGCGGCGCTCTTTGATCCCGGTGCGCGTAGTTATCCACTCGTCAGAGGTATCGACCATCTTCTCCAGATCGAAATTGGTAAGCACCTTGGAGGGAACGGCAGAACCGGTCCCGACAATCCTTGCTTTCATCATCCCGTGACCTTTCTAACCCGCTGCTGCTTCCTTCACAGCGTCGCACTGCTGCATGTAGGCCGTAAACTCGGTTTCCATCTTCTCGGCGAGCCGTTGGTTGACCCCTTTGCACACATATTGATGAGCGAAGAGAATCGCGTTCTTGATGGCCTTCACGTTCGAACCGCCGTGGCAGATCATGGCGACGCCGTTGATGCCGATCAGGGGTGCACCGCCGTATTCGGCGTAATCAACCTTTTTCTTGAAGTTCTTGAATGCCTTGCGGACAAACAGATAGCCAAGCTTGGACAGCAGACTGCCTGCTATTTCCTCGCGCAACATCTTCCCGACCGTTTCTGCAAGCCCTTCAGAAAGCTTCAGCACAACATTGCCCACAAAACCGTCGCAGACGACCACATCGACCATGCCGTTGAAGATGTCGCGCCCTTCCACGTAGCCTTCATAGTCAAAGGAAATATTTTTCAGGATTGCATTGGTTTCGCGAGTGAGTTCATTCCCCTTGCTGTCCTCTTCCCCATTGGAAAGGAGTCCGATGCGGGGATGCTCCACACCCATGACGTGGCGGGCATACACTTCGCCCATGATGGCGAACTGCACGAGGTGAATCGGCTTGCAGTCAACATTACCCCCCACGTCAAGAACAAGGGTCTTGCCGCGCAGGGTGGGAAATATCTGTGCGATGGCCGGACGGTCAATCCCTTTGAGCCGCTTGAGGACAAACATGCCTGCCGCCATGGTGGCGCCGGAATTGCCGGCACTCACCACGGCCTCTGCCTCGCCGCTTTTCACGAGATCAAAGGCGACGCGGATCGAGGAATCCTTCTTGCGCCGCACGGCGTCGGATGCAGCATCGTGCATGCCGACCACCTCGCTGGCGTGGTGAATGGCTATATCAAGCCCCTGTACATTGTGCTTGGCAAGCTCCTGACGAAGCTTTTCCGTATCACCGACCAAGGTGATGGGTATGCCGAATTCACGTGCTGCTACGACAGAACCTTCAACCTCGACGGTAGGGGCATTGTCGCCTCCCATCGCATCAACAGCAACTCTCATGGTACTCCCAGACAAGAATGAATCAGACCCACACGCGCAGGCAGGTTAGATCTCTTCGGTCTTGACCACTTCTCTCCCTTTATAGGTGCCGCAGGAAGCGCAGGCGCGGTGGGAAAGCTTGGGGCTCTTGCACTGGGGACAAACGGAAGCTGCCGGAGCGGTAAGGGAATCGTGGGATCTCCTCATGTTTTTACGGGACTTGGATGTCTTTTTCTTGGGTACAGCCATGGAATGTCTCCTTTTGTGGTTCTACTTGTCGACCTTAAAATCCTTGAGTGCACTGAATTTCAGACTGAATGACGAACCGGCGCACGTGCACTCCGCTTCATTCAAATCAACTCCGCATGTGGGGCACAGCCCCCGGCAGGACTCTTGGCACAGGGGTTTGAGCGGCAACTCCATGATCACCTGCTCGGCGATCTCCGGAGCGAAATCAATCTCGTCCCCCTGATAGGCAATCGAGATCAGATCTTCCTCTGCCAGTTCAACCTCTTCCTCGTCGAATGCGACGCGGTCTTCTTTACGATAGAACATCGTGAAAACGGAAGCGAGGTCGGCTTCAAAATCACCGAGACACCGGGAGCAATTCAGCCGAATCCGGGTCTTCAGGTTCCCTTTGACCCTGATGTGATCATATTCCCTGGCGACTGCCAACTCCACCGTCACCGGTGAGAGAAATCCGCACTCACCCGCATCCTGAACGGCAACAAGCCCAGGGAACGTTTCAAGCGGCTCCTCGGAGCGGAGAACCCTTGGCTGCTCTTTTATGTCGTCGACTCTTATTTTCACCGCGACCTGCTGTTCATGGTGGCAACAGAAGCCACTCAGTATAAGGAACGGGTTCCGATTGTCAAGAAAAATGAGGCAAAAGCAAAACCGCCCTTTCAGGCGGTTGATTCTGCTAGTTCTATCCGATTCCATCCATTATTGCAAGCAATTTCGGTCTATCGCATCCACGAAAGGTGGAATCTCTCACATGGTGATGGTTTCACCCGGTCGGAGCGGAGGAGGACTCTCTGCCCCGCGGAAATGCGCCACCAGCAGCAGGATAAAGATAAAAGTAACAGCACAGAGAATGACGAGGCTCGGAGCAATGCGACAGGAGCGCTCGCGTACCGGACCGGCCCTGAGAAACAGACCGGTAACAGCCAGCACAACTCCGCAGCCACCGGCGATTCCCCCTCCCAAAAAACCGAGAGATACAAAGAGACCGGCAGCGGAAGGAGAAAGGCCGAATCCCCCTGCTATCTGCTCGTGGAAAAAAGTAGCCACCGTAACGAGGGCTACCGCCAGCGAAAGGGCGTATATCCCCACCCGGAGCGTCCGCCTTCTCATGCTATTCGCCGCACCAACTCACATCGCCGATCCCGCGGCGCAGCACCTGGGGATAATCGCCGATAAGACTCACCACCGAGCTGACATCGGCGGTGAGATTCCCACCATCCACAACGAGATCGAGCTGTTTTCCAAGGGTTCTCTCGACTTCAAGCGGATCACCGATGGGCTCTTCCCCCGAGAGGTTCGCACTGGTTGTAACGATCGGGTGCCCCAGCTCCTTGACGAGCGCTATGCAGATGCGATTGTCGGGAATTCGGATGCCAACCGTCTTCTGCTTGGTTACTAAAAGATCGGGGACCACGCTCGTCGCATCGATCACAAAGGTGTAGGGCCCCGGCAGATAACGCTTCAGAATTCTATAGGCGTAATTGCTGACCTTGGCGTAGCGGGCCACCTCTGAGAGCTCAGAACAGATAAAGGAAAAGGGCTTTTTCTTCTCCCTTTGCTTGAGAAGGTAGATTCGTTCGATCCCCTTCTTACTGAAAATGCTGCAACCGATCCCATAGGTCGTGTCGGTCGGATACGCGATGACCCCGCCACGACCAAGAACTTGAGCCACATGGGAGACAAGTCGTGCCTGCGGATTGTCGGGATTAATGGAGAGAAGCATGGCATATCTCCGTCAGTGGCAGCAGTACACTTTATTTTCCGGGATTATTGCCCGGTGTGACCGAACCCGCCGTCACCCCGGGCGGTCTCATCCAGTTCGTCCACGTCCTGAAATTCGGCCCGGGCGAAGGGCGCAAATACCATCTGGGCGATCCGTTCGCCCCGCTTTACGACAAAGGTGTCAGCACCGTGATTAATGATGATTACGCCGATCTCGCCCCGATAGTCGGGGTCAATGGTGCCCGGCGAGTTGACGAGAGCAATTCCGTGCTTGAGGGCAAGACCGCTTCTGGGCCGGACCTGCGCCTCAAAGCCATCAGGCAGGGCTATGGCAATGCCGGTGGGAACAAGCGCCCGCTCTCCGGGTTTAAGCACCAGATCGGCATCCACATCGGCGCAGAGATCCATCCCCGCGGCATGGGGGGTCATGTAGCGGGGATGGGGGAGAGCCGAACCGGGCCGAACCCGGCGAATCTTTACCAAGCAAGGCTGCATGGACCGGCCACCTAAAGCGCAAGCCGCGAGACATCAAACGCAGCACTGTCAACCTTGCCCATGAGGGCAAGAGTCAGATAACGCTCGTCAAAAATCTCGCCGGCAAGTTCGAGAACTCCCTGACTTGTTACGGAGTCGAATCCATCCGTCAGTTCATGAATAGGAATATAGCGTCCGAAATAAATTTCGTTTTTAGCGAGCTTGGTCATCCTGTTGTCGGAGCTTTCCAGGGAAAGATAGATGTTACCTTTTATCTGCTCCTTGGCCGACTCTAACTCAGTGAACGGAACAAGTTCCGTTTTCAGACGCTTCAGCTCAGCAAAGGCGATGTCGAGCACATCGTCGAGCTTTGCCGGACTTGTACCGGCGTACACAACAAGCGAGCCCGCATCCGTGTGGGAAACCACGTAGGAATAGACCGAATAGGCAAGACCCAGCCGCTCGCGGATCTCCTGGAACAGTCGGGAGCTCATGCTGCCACCGAGAAGCGTATTGACCAGATAGACTTCGAACCGACGCGGGTGATTCTGAGGAAATGCCTTGGTGCCGAGACAGATGTGAACCTGTTCCAAATCCTTTTCCACTACCTCAACCTGCTTTTCGTAAGCGGGCAGATGGCAGATATCCCGGCCCGAGCCGGTGGGAACCTGTCCAAAGAGACCGTCCACCAGGCTCAGGAGTTCGTCGTGGCGTACGTTGCCGGCCACAGCAATGATAATGTCGTCAGAGCGGTATTTTTCTCTCAGATGGGTAATGATCGCATCCCGCGAAAGCCCTTCGATGCTCTCTACGCTGCCGAGAATCGACAGGCCGAGGGGATGTCCCCGCCAGAAGCTCCGGTGGAACAGATCGTGAACGTAATCATCCGGCGTGTCCTCCAGCATGTTGATTTCCTGGAGGATCACCTTCCGCTCTTTCTCGATCTCTTCGGAGTCGAAGACTGAGTTGAGAAAGATGTCGGCAAGAAGATCAATTGTCTTTGGAAGGAATTTGTCGAGTACCTTGGCGTAATAGCAGACGTACTCGCGGCTCGTGAACGCATTGAGCACGCCGCCCACCGAATCGATTTCACGTGCAATATCAAGGGCACTGCGCTGCTCCGTTCCCTTGAACATCAGGTGTTCGATAAAGTGAGCGACGCCATTGTGCTCCCGCCGTTCATGGCGGGAGCCGTTGGCTACCCAGATACCAATGGAGACGGAATGGACGTGGGGCATGTATTCGGAGATGATCCGCACGCCATTGTCAAGGATTGTTTTATTGACCATGGATAAAACTATACCCGGACTGGAGCATTATGCCAGCGCCTGCCCTATTCGGGCAGCACGGCGCCGAGCGCCTCTTTCCGCGACAGCTTTATCTTGCCCTGCTTGTCAATGCCGATGCACTTCACCAGCACCTTGTCGCCCTCATTCAGCACATCGGTAACGTTCTTTACCCGCTCGGTATCCAGTTCGGAAATATGGACAAGTCCGTCGGTACCGGGGAAGATTTCCACGAATGCACCGAAATCCATGACTTTCTTGACGGTGCCCATGTAGAGTTTGCCCTCTTCCGCCTCGGCCGTGAGGTCGCGAATCATCTTGATAGCCTTATCGCAGGCCTCCTTGCTGGTGCTGGCAATATTGATACGGCCACTGTCCTCGATGTCGATGGATACGCCGGTCGCCTCGGTGATGCCACGGATGTTCTTGCCGCCGGACCCGATAACGTCGCGGATTTTATCGGTCTTGACCCAGATGGTGGTGATGCGGGGAGCATGGGGAGAGAGATCGGCCCGCGGAGCGGCAATGGCCTGATTCATCTTGCCCAGGATGTGGAGCCTGCCGTCACGGGCCTGCAGCAGGGCCTTCTCCATGATCTCACGGGTGACGCCGGTAATCTTGATGTCCATCTGGATGGCGGTTACCCCTGCTTCGGTGCCGGCCACCTTGAAATCCATATCGCCCAGATGATCCTCATCACCGAGGATGTCGGAAAGAATGGCGACGCCCTCCCCTTCCTTGATGAGGCCCATGGCAATACCCGCCACCGGGGCCTTGATCGGCACGCCCGCATCCATCATCGCCAGTGCGCCGCCGCACACGCTTGCCATGGAGGAGGAACCGTTGCTTTCGAGGATATCGGAGACAATGCGGATGGTGTAGGGAAAGTCCTCGTGCTTGGGCATAACGCGCTCGAGGGCCCTTTCAGCCAGCATGCCGTGACCGATTTCGCGCCGGCCCGGAGCAAGGCGAAAGCTCGTCTCCCCAACCGAGAACGGCGGGAAGTTGTAATGCAGGAGGAAACGCTTGCGGGTCTCGCCGTACAGTGAATCAATCCGCTGCTCATCAATGGAGGTACCGAGAGTCGATGCCACGAGGGCCTGGGTTTCACCGCGGGTAAAGAGGGCGGAACCATGGGCGCGCGGCAGCATGCCGACCTCGATGCTGATGGGACGGATGGTTGTGGTGTCACGGCCGTCAATGCGGTAGCCGTCCTTGATGATGTGCTCGCGGACGAGTTCATACTCGAAGTCGCCGAGGAACCCCTTAATTTCCGATTCGCGGCCTTCATACTCGGGCAGAAGTGCTTCAAGGGTTTGCGCGCTGATCTCGCCGATGCGGTTGTGACGCTCCTGCTTGGCCACAATCCGGACGGCTTCCTTGATCCCGGCATAGGCAAGCTCTTTCACCCGCGCCTTCAGGGCCTCATCAACGGACGTGGCCGCGACCTCGCGTTTGGGAACGCCAGCCAGCTTCCGGAGTTCGGTCTGGGCCTCGATAATCGGCTGAACAGCGGCGTGACCGAAGAAAATGGCTTCCAGGACATCCTTTTCGGACGCCTCTGCAGCCCCCCCCTCGACCATGATGACCGCATCACGGCTTGCCGCGACAACGATCTCAAGATCGCTTTTCTCCACCTGCTCTACCGTGGGATTGCACACGAACTGACCGTCCACGCGCCCGACCTTGACGCCGGCGATGGGGCCGAGGAACGGAATATCGGAGACCTCAAGGGCAGCAGACGCGCCGATCATGGCGAGGATGCCGGGATCGTTATCCTGGTCCGCCGAGACAACAGTCGCCATAATCTGGGTATCATTCAGGAAACTCTCGGGGAAAAGCGGGCGGATCGGGCGATCGATAAAGCGGGACGTGAGAGTCTCGTTGTCGGAGGGACGCCCTTCACGCTTGAAGAAGCCGCCGGGAATCTTGCCGCCGGCATACGCTTTTTCCTGATAATTCACCGTCAGAGGAAAAAAGTCCTGCCCTTCGCGGGCCGTTTTTGTCGCCACAGCAGTCACGAGAACCACCGTATCCCCACAGCTCACCACCACGGCACCACTGGCCTGCTTGGCCCACTTGCCCGTTGCGATCGTTATGGTCCGTCCGCCGAATTCTACGTTAACCCTGTGTTCAGTCATGGTGTGTTCCATCATGTTCGTTGGCCTCCCAGCCTGTGTAAATAGGTGCGTTGGGGCCGTCGATGGAGCGACCGAAGAACAATGCGGTCGGTCACTCCATCCACGCCCCCAACAGACAAAATAAATGGGCCATCAGGCCCATCTCCAGAAACCGGTTGCGCCACAGTGCCCACACTGCTTACCCCCGGATGCGATAACAACCACAGGGCACGACAGTGAAGACAAAGGGCAGAAAAAGGAGAGGCAATATACCCCGGCGCGGAGTATACTGCCTCATCTTAGCGACGAATGCCGAGCTTCTCGATGATCGAGCGATACCTCTCGACGTCTTTCTTCTTGAGATAATCGAGGAGCCTTCTTCTCTGGCCGACGATCTTCAGAAGTCCGCGACGGCTGTGGTGATCCTTCTTGTGCACCTTGAAGTGCTCGGTAAGGTAGATGATCCGCTCGGTAAGAAGCGCGATCTGCACCTCGGGCGAGCCCGTATCACTGTCGTGAAGCTTGTGGGTCGTGATAATCTCTTTCTTTTTGTCAGTTACCAGCACGTTTGCAACACCTCCTTTGCTAAGAGATTGTGAGTATGTGATGCATGGCGGCGCACTGCTGCGCCAGAATGATCAGTAACGTGTGTTTGTATCACAAAGGGTGCTTCCTGTAAAGGGGAAAACCTAGTTAAACACCCTTAAAAGCCTTAGGTTTTTGGTATCATTGGCCCACAGGCCGGTAAGGGCAACCGCCACAGCAACAACGATTCCGTCCCTCTGCAATCGCAGGCGAGTCCCCGCCGGAACTCCCGTGCCCGCCCCATGCTCAACGTCCTCGCAGCCAGGGGTGATGCCACGCCTGACACGTTCCGCGCCCTGGGCGGTGAGCGGCAATGCCTGAAGATGTCCCAGTGCTTCGGAGGGTGACATAAGGACATCAGCAAGACTGTCGGCCTCGGCCAGCGCGCTAAGCCGTTCAAGGGATATGGCCCGGTCCAGATCGAAGAGACCGCTGCTCAACCGGCGCAACTCAGTCAGATGAGCACCGCAGCCGAGGCGCTCGCCCATGTCGTGGGCCAGCGTCCTGACATAAGTCCCGCGCGAACAGGACAGGGTAAACGTCACCAGCGGCAGATCGATCGCGTCAATGACCAGTGAGAAGATCTCTATCTCACGGGGTTCACGCTCGACTTCCCTGCCGGTGCGGGCGAGTTTGTAAAGGGGGACGCCATCGCGCTTGAGGGCCGAGAACATGGGGGGCAGTTGGCTGAGTTTGCCCGTGAACGAGGAGATGACATCACGAACTGTCTGGGGCTCCAGGTGCTGCCAGTCGCCGGCATGAACAACCTGGCCGGTGTGGTCCTGGGTATCAGTGGCAGCGCCGAGCATCAGCGTGGCTCGGTACACCTTGGTTGATTCATCCAGGTAGGGGATCGCCTTTGTCCCCTCGCCGACTGCAACGGGCAGAACACCGGTGGCGAATGGATCGAGCGTGCCGGTGTGGCCGGCCTTCTTCTGCCGAAGGGTCCGCCTGACTCTCGCAACCACATCATGGGAGGTGAGACCGGCCGGTTTGTCGATGACGATAAAGCCGTCCATGAAAATCAGAGAGCGGTCTCCAGATGATCGAAGACCCGCTTTCTGACTTCAGCCAGACCACCGGTCAGGGTACAGCCGGCCGCGTTGTGGTGCCCGCCGCCACCAAAGGCTGCGGCAAGGCTCGCCACATCGATCTTGCCCTTGGAACGGAATCCGACCTTGAACAACTGCGGCTGGATCTCGCGGAAGAAGACCGCGACTTCCACCCCTCTGATGGAACGGGGGTAATTGACGAAACCGTCGGTCAGTTCGGCGCAGGCTCCAACCTTCTCGTACATGTCGAGAGTCACGGTGATTGAGGCGCAATCCCCGTTCGCGGAAAAGGAAAGCGTCGAGAGAGCAAGCGCAAGAAGTTCCAGACGCTGACGCGGCTGGCTTTCATAGAGCTTCTCGGCAATGGACCACGTATTGATGCCTGTGGCGACCAACTCGCCCGCAATGGCAAAGGCCTCGGGGTTTGCGTTCGAGTAGCGGAAAGAGCCGGTATCGGTGATTATGGAAGTATAGAGTGCCAGGGCCGTGTCGTAATCGATGTCGTGGCCGGCAGCCTTGATAATCCGGTAGACCAGCACCCCGCTGGCCGCGGCTGCGGAATCAATGTAATTGATGGTGCCGAAGCGGTCACAGGTGAGGTGGTGGTCAATATTGATAAACATGCCGATGCGGCGGCACTCGTTCACAAGTGTGCCGGCACGGCGAAATTCCCCCACATCGAGAACGAAGCACACGTCGAAATCCTGATCCGGCAGGTCATGCCGGACACTGCCCGCCAAGGGGAGAAACCGGTACAACTCGGGCACGGGGTCGCAGAAATGGATGGTAACATCCTTGCCCAAGCCCTTGAGGTATCCGGCAAGGGCAAGGGATGACCCGACCGCATCGCCGTCAGGGTTCTCGTGGGTAGTGATCAGGAAACTACGGTGAGTCCGAATTTCGCGGAGGATGCTTTCAATCATCGGAACCTTTCTCAGTCTCGATTTCTTTCAGCAGTTGATCGATCCGGTTGCCGTACTCGATTGACCGGTCGTATTTGAAGTGAAGCTCCGGTGCGAATTTGAGCCTGAGCTGCTTTCCGATCTCCCGGCGCAGGAAACCGGTTGCGCTCGCAAGCCCCTGGGCCGTGGAGGCCCTGGCCTCATCATCGCCCATGACCGTGTAATAGATGGTCGCCTGGCGGATATCATCGGTAACCTTCACGCCGGTAATGGTGATGAACCCGATGCGGGGATCCTTCATGCCCTTGACGATGAGGCCCGAAACGAGCTCATGGATCGCCTCGGCTACTTTTTCTGAACGATTGAACATAAGGCACGGCACAGAACGACCGGCGGTCGCAGGACTACGGAACCGCACGTGCGCTCAGCACTCCCTTTCTACAGAGTGGTGGCGATTTTCTCGATCTCGAAGTCCTCGATAACGTCACCAATCTTGATGTCATTGTAGTTCTCAAGGCCGATACCGCACTCGTAGCCGGTGGCAACCTCTTTGACGTCGTCCTTGAAGCGGCGCAGACTGGACATCTTGCCTTCATAGATGACCACGTTGTCCCGCAGCAGCCGCACCTGGGCGTTGCGGATCATCTTGCCGTCCTGGACGTAGCAGCCCGCCACGTTGCCGATCTTGGGCACCGAGAAGACCTCCCGGACCTCGGCCCGGCCCAGGTACTTCTCGCGCAGGGTTGGCTCGAGGAGCCCTTCCATGGCCTTTTTGATATCCTCCACCGCATCGTAGATGATGTTGTAGAGACGGATATCGACCCCTTCCTTCTCGGCAAGGACGGACGCCTTCGGCTCGGGCCGGACGTTGAAGCCGAGGATGATGGCGTTGGACGCCGAGGCCAGGTTGACGTCGGTTTCGGTGATGGCACCGACCGAGGAATGGATGACGTTGAGCCTTACCGCATCGGTGGAGAGCTTGCGCAGCGATTCCGAAACAGCCTCCACGGAGCCTTGGACGTCGGCCTTGACGATGGCGTTGAGGTCCTTGACCTCGCCCTTCTGGATCTTGTCGTAGAGTTGCTCCAGCGACATCTTGCTGTGCTTGGCAAGTTCGGTTTCGCGAAACTTTTGCTGACGATGGGAGGCGATTTCCTTGGCACGCTTTTCATCGGTAAGGCTGATGAACACATCGCCCGCATCGGGGACCCCCGTAAAGCCGATGACTTCCACCGGCATGGAGGGGCCTGCTTCGGCGACCTTTTCGCCCCGATCGTTCTGCATGGCGCGGACCCGTCCCGAGTGGACGCCGGCCACGAAGTAATCCCCGACCTTGAGCGTTCCTTCCTGAACAAGCACCGTAGCAACGGGGCCGCGGCCACGGTCGAGCTTTGCCTCCACGATGGTGCCGCGGGCGTCCTTGCCCGGATTGGCCTTCAGGTCCATCACGTCGGCTTGGAGGAGCACCATTTCGAGCAGTTCCGGCAGATTGATCCTCTTCTTCGCCGAAACCTCGACAAAGATGGTTTCACCGCCCCACTCCTCGGAAACCAAACCGAATTCCATGAGTTCCTGCTTCACCCGCTCGGGCTTTGCCTCGGGCTTGTCGATCTTGTTGATGGCAACGATGATGGGAACTCCGGCGGCCTTGGAGTGGTTCACCGCCTCGCGGGTCTGCGGCATCACACCATCATCAGCGGCCACCACAAGAATGACGATGTCGGTCACCTTGGCGCCGCGGGCGCGCATGGCGGTAAACGCCTCGTGGCCCGGCGTATCGAGGAAGGTGATCTTCCGGCCGTTTAGTTCCACATCGTAGGCACCGATGTGCTGGGTGATGCCGCCGGCCTCACCGGCGATGACGTTGGCTTCGCGGATCGCATCCAGGAGTGAGGTCTTGCCGTGGTCGACGTGTCCCATGATGGTGACCACGGGCGGCCGTTTCCTGAGGTTCTCAGGCGCGTCAGGCACCGATTCGAGCATCTCGTCCACATCGATCGCAACGTTCTCGATTTCGTACCCGAATTCAGCCGCAACCAGGGTAGCGGCGTCCACATCGAGGGGATGATTGATGGTGACCATCATCCCCATCTTCATCAGGAGCCGAATCAGATCGGTCGCCTTGATCCCCATCCGCTTGGCCAGTTCGCCGACGGTAATCGACTCGGAAATCTTGATGATCCGCTTGATGGCCTTGGGCACCGTGATTTCGGTCTTTCTGCCGAGAGAGACCATATCCCTCTCGCGTCTCTTGCCTTTGCCCGTCTTTGGCCCGGGCTCAAAGATCCGTTCACGCTTCTCAAGAAGTTCCGCCTTCTTGAACGCTTCCTTCTTCTTGCCCGCACCGCCTCCGCCGGGCTTCTTGGCGCCCCTGTCGGGCTCGGCCGGAGCAACGAACTCCTTGCCCTTGCGAGGAGGGGGCGGAGGAGTTCCCGCCCTGCGGCGGTCATCGCCCGCAGACGCCGGCCGTTCGGCCGGAGAGGGGGTCATGATACGCTCTTCGATCCGCTTCCTGGGCGCTGTCGCTTCGCGCCTGTCCGCAGACCTGGGTGCAGGAGTCGTGATGCCTGGAAGCTCGACCCGGCCGAGAATCCGCGCCCTGTTGGGCGTGGGCCTGTCATCCACAGGAGGGGCGACGGGCGCGACCGGAGCCTTTTGCACAACCGGGGGCTCGGGGGCGGACTCGGCAACAGATGTAACCTGCTCTTGCGCCGGAGCGGCCACTGGCTCCTGCCCCACCGAAGGCTCGACAACGGACGGCGCCTGGTCGGCAGCCCCCGTGGCTCCTTCGATTTCAACCGGTGCGGCTGCGCTTTCGGCCGGAGGGACAGCAGCCTCGACCGGCGGCTCGACGGGAGCGACCTCTGCCACACGGCGACGACGGATGACGGTTGTCGTCACGCGGACTTCTTCCTGGGGGCCACTCTTCGGGGGCGCGGCAGGCGGCGCGGTTACCTTGCGGACATCTTCTTCCTCCAGCACCGACAGGTGGTTTTTCACCTCGATGCCAAGGCTCTTGAGTCGGGCAAGGAGCTCCTTATTTTCAATCCCCATTTTCTTTGCCAGTTCATACACGTGGGTTTTGCTCATCAACCGCACCCCCATCAAGGAAATTACCGTAACGTTCTAATTCTTTCAGAATTATAGGGACAAAGCCGCTCTCCCCGATTGCCGCGACACTCCGCAACCCCTTGCCGAGAAGAGCGCCGACCCGATCCTTGTCCAAGAGGCGGAAACAAGGTACCTGGTATCGTTCGGCCAGGGAAGTCACTTTTTCACCAATATCAGCGGAAATGTCTTCCGTGAGGATCACGAGACCAAGCCGGTCACCGCGCCGAAGGCGCTCCATCACCGTGTCGCTTCCCGACACGACCTTGCCTGCCTTGTTGGCCAAGGCCACATACGAGGATATCCGCTCCTCGAGACGTGCCCGTATCTCAGCGATCAGCGTATCCGCAGGGGCAACGCTACCCTCCCCCCTGAAGGCCCGCGCAAACTGCTTCCGCGCTATGGCAGCACGCACACAGACAGGATCGGGACAGGTATATGCACCGCGGCCGGGAAGCTTGGCGACGATATCGGGGACGACTCTTCCCTCGGGATCAAGAACGAAACGGAGCAGTTCGCTCTTGCCCCTCTCCTGCCGGCAGCCGATGCAGGATCTGCGTGGCTCGTCTCCCCCCATGCCCTATACTTCCGCCTGCTCCTCGGCAACCACTTCTCCTGCGGCCTCAACGGCTTGGGGGGCCTCTTCGGCAGCCTCTTCGGCAACCTCTTCCGTAGCGCCATCATAGGAGGAATACTGGAGCAACTCCGCCTCAGCGGCCGTGGTTTCGCTCTTGATATCGATACGCCAGCCGGTAAGCTTTGCGGCAAGCCGCACGTTCTGCCCTTTTTTGCCAATGGCCAGCGACAATTGGTCGTCGGCGACGATGATCTCCATGGACCGGTTCTCGTCGTCGATGTACACCTTCGACACCACGGCCGGTTGCAGCGCATTGCACGCAAAGCGGGCCGCGTCCTCGGACCAGGGGATGATGTCGATCTTCTCGCCCCTCAGTTCGGACACCACATTCTGCACGCGGCTACCCCGCATGCCCACGCAGGCACCAACGGGATCCACGTCGGAATCATGGGAGTAGACCGCAATCTTGGCCCGACTGCCCGGTTCGCGCACAACCGCCTTGATCTCCACGATCCCCTCGGCGATCTCCGGAACTTCCGCTTCGAAAAGCTTGGCCAGGACGCCGGGATGGGTGCGCGACAGGACGATCTGGGGCCCCTTGGGGGTCATCCGGATGTCGGTGATCAGAGTCTTGACCCGGTCACCCTGGCGATATACCTCGCGCGGCGCCTGCTCCTTGTGGGAAAGCACCGCTTCGGCGCGCCCGAGATCGACAACCAGATCACCCTTTTCAAAACGGCGCACAACGCCGGTCACCAGTTCGCCGATCCGATCCTTGAACTCGTTGAAAATGGTTTCCCGCTCCGCCTCGCGCACCTTCTGAATGATGACCTGCTTGGCGGTCTGGGCCGCGATGCGGGTGAAACCGCTCGCATCAAGCTTCATGCCGAGAGAGTCGCCCACCTCCACGTCGGGGTCGATCTCCCGGGCTTCCTCCATGTCGATTTCCTTGTAGGAATCCTGAACCTCGTCGACCACGGTAACAAACTCGAAGAGCTCAACCTCGCCAACTTCCGGGTTATAGTGGGCCTCAAGATCGCGGGTATTGCGGAACTTCTTGTTCGCAGCAGTGAGCACCGCCTGTTCCAGGGCCTCAACGACGATGTTCCGGTCGATCCCCTTTTCCTTGACGATCTGGTCAATAATGTGCTTGAGGTTGAAGGTCGTTTCCACGTCCAATCTCCTTGAGCTGATCTCTCTAAAATTCGAATTCCAGGTTGGCTTTAGCTATTTTGTCCAGAGGGATGCGGGCCAACTGCCCTTCCCGAAGCGTAAGGGTGACGACTCCGTCGGAGAGGCCGACGAGATCGCCCAGAAACGTCTTGCGCCGGTTCCCCTCTTCATCCGCCAGGAGCTCGAATGTGCGCACCTTGACAAGGCGCCCCGCATAACGCTCGTAGTCCGCCTCTTTCTTGAGGGGACGATTGAGGCCGGGCGAAGAGACCTCCAACATATAGTGCTCGCGAATAACATCCTCGACATCGAGGATTTCAGACAACTCACGACTTACCGCAGCGCAGTCGTCCAGGGTTACCCCCTCCGGCTTGTCAATGAAGAGACGCAGAACCATCTGCCGCCCCTCACGCTTATACTCAGCCTCCACAAGCTCCAACCCTTGAGGGGCGAGCAACTGCTCGGCAACCACTGTTATCCGACTGACAACATCATCCTTCTGCATGAATCGAAAACCTCAAAAAACAAAAAAAGTGAGCTGCTGAGCCCACTTTCTAGTGAACGATTTACTTGAAACAAATGTTTAACATGCGTTGCAAGGAAATGCAAGTAATTATTTTGATGTACCAAATCGATATCAGGGCGTGCAGCCGACCATTGTCAACCGCAAAACATGTACGGGTTGACAATGGCGCGCGGCCTATGGTAATCCAGGAAACCGGAGGAACCACACACAATGACCAACTTCCCTGAATCACTTGCAAATCGTATCATCGAAGGAGACATCCTCGACGGGGACGAAGCCCACAGACTGCTCCTGCTGGAGAGCACCGCTGCCTGCGCCCTCTTCCTGGCAGCCAGTCGTGTGCGCGATCATTTCCTCGGCACCGGCGTGGACCTGTGCTCCATTATTAACGCCAAATCGGGCCGCTGCCCGGAAAACTGCTCCTTTTGCGCCCAGTCGTCCCACCACCCCACCAACGCGCCCGTCTACCCTCTCGTCGACGAAGAGCAGATCATCGCCTGCGCCAGGGAAGCGGCAGGGGCCGGCTCCCATTGTTTCGGCATCGTAACCAGCGGCTCGACCATCTCGCCGGGCGGCGAGCTGGACCGGATTTGCCGCGCGCTGCGGCGCATCCGCCGGGAAACGGCCATAGAACCGTCCTGCTCCCTCGGCGTCATCGACTACGAAACCGCCCTGGCGCTTCGCGAGGCCGGAGCCGTAACCTATCATCACAACCTTGAAACAGCCCGCAGTTTCTTCCCGAACATCTGTACCACCCATGATTACGAAGAGGATGTGGAAACAGTGCGCGTCGCCAAGCGGGCAGGGCTCAAGGTATGCTGCGGCGGCATCTTCGGACTGGGAGAGACCCCGGAACAGCGGGTCGAAATGGCCCTTACCCTGCGCGAACTCGACGTGGATTCAATCCCCCTCAACTTCCTGAACCCCATTGAAGGGACGCCCCTGGCCGGTGCGGACCGGATCACCCCGCTCGAATGCCTCAAGACCATCGCCGTGTACCGCCTCATCCTCCCGGATCGAAAAATCGCCGTTTGCGGCGGCCGTGAGCGCAACCTGCGGGACCTGCAGTCGTGGATGTTTTTCGCCGGTGCCAGCGGCACCATGATCGGCAACTATCTCACCACCACCGGTCGCCCGCCCGAGCAGGACTGGCAGATGCTGACCGACCTGGGGCTCACCGTGAGGCAGTGCAATGGCTGAGAAAGGAATTTTCATCACTGGCACCGACACGGGGGTGGGCAAAACGATCGTAGCGGCGGCCATCGCCCGCCTGCTGCGGGGCCGGGGCGTCAACGTGGGCGTGATGAAGCCGGTCACCAGCGGCTGCATCGAACGCGACGGCACCCTGGTTTCCGAGGATGCAGAATTGCTTGCCTGGGCCGCCGGGGTTCCTCTGGACGAGGCCTGCGCCCCCTATCGCCTTCGCACCCCGATCGCCCCGTCCGTGGCCGCCAGCCGCGAAGGGGTCAAGATTGACTTCAACCTTCTGAAGGATGCCCATGATACCCTGCGGCAACGGCATGACTTCGTCATCGTCGAGGGAGCCGGGGGGCTTATGGTTCCCCTGTCGGGCGGCATGCTGGTGGCGGACCTTGTGGACCTCCTGAAACTGCCGCTTCTCGTGGTGGCCCGTCCGAATCTGGGAACCATCAACCACACGGTCCTCACCTGTTATGCCGCGCGCCAGCTCGGCCTTGATGTGCGCGGGGTCATCGTCAACAGCTATCCCGAGTCGCCGGACATGGCCGAGGAGTATGCGCCGCACCTGATCGACTCGCTCTCCGGCGCACCGCTTCTCGGTGTCTTTCCCCGCATCGAGGGAGCTGAAGGACGCGCCATGGTGGAACAGCTCGCGGCACGCCTGGCAACGGAACCAACCACAAAAATACTGGCAAGGGAGATCGGCTGTGCCTGACTATGATACTCAGACCCTGAGAGACTGGGACCGTCGCCACATCTGGCACCCCTTCACCCAGATGAAGGAGTGGGAGGAAAGCGAACCGGTGGTGATCGTCGAAGGGGACGGCTCCTGGATCGTCGATTCGGAAGGAAACCGCTATCTGGACGGCGTGGCCGCCATCTGGACCAATGTGCACGGACACTGCCGCCACGAGATCAACGAGGCGCTCAAGGCCCAGGTGGACCGCCTGGAGCATTCGACGCTCCTGGGGCTCACCAACGACAAGGCAGCCGTTCTGGCCAAACGCCTCGCGGAGATCACACCGTCCGGGCTGTGCAAGGTCTTTTACTCCGACAACGGCTCCACAGCCGTGGAAGTCGGCGTCAAGATGGCATTCCAGTTCTGGCGCCATGAGGGGCAGCCGGAAAAATCCCGGTTCATCTCCTTTACGAGCGCCTATCACGGCGACACCCTGGGGGCCGTGAGCGTGGGGGGCATCGATCTGTTCCACGGCGTATTCCGGCCCCTGCTCTTCCCGACCATCCAGGCACCGGCGCCCTACTGCTACCGCTGTCCCATGGGCCGGGGCACCCCTGCCGCCTGCGGTATGGAGTGCCTGGCGGAGCTGGAGCGGATCATGGAAAGCCATGCCGGAGAGGTGGCTGGCCTCGTCATCGAGCCGCTGGTTCAGGGTGCGGGTGGGATGATCGTGCAGCCCGAAGGTTTTTTGAGGGGTGTGCGGGAACTCTGCGACCGGCACGACATCCTGATGATCGCCGACGAAGTCGCCGTGGGCTTTGGCCGCACCGGCGCCATGTTCGCCTGCGGACGCGAAGGGATCACTCCCGACATCATGGCGCTCTCCAAGGGGATCACCGCCGGCTACATGCCCCTGGCCGCCACCCTGGCGACCCAGCGGGTCTATGATGCGTTCCTGGGCGAATACCGGGAGATGAAGACCTTTTTCCACGGTCACACCTTTACGGGCAATCCCCTCGGCTGTGCCGTGGCCCTGGCGAGCCTGGACCTGTTTGAGAGCGACCGGCTCCTGGAAAAGTTACCGAAAAAAATCAATAAATTAAAAGAAAAGCTTCAAGGACTGATTGAGCTTGGACACGTGGGAGATGTGCGGCAATGCGGCATGGTGGCCGCCGTGGAACTGGTGCGGGACCGGGCAACCAAAGAACCGTTCGCCTGGGAAGAGCGGGTGGGGGTCCGCGTCTGCCAGGAAGCGCGCACGCATGGTGTCTTTTTGCGGCCCCTCGGCAACGTGATCGTCATTTTCCCGCCCCTTGCCATCACTGTGGAGGAAATCGACTTCCTCGTGGACGGATTGGCAAAGTCAATCCGCACGGTCACCGAAGGGTGAGCCACACACTGCACAGGCATTGAGCACTGGCGATTGTCAGGCCGGGGCCGCCAGGCTCCTGACGATGCGCATCTCGTCCTCGCGGGTTGTCGCTTCACCGTTGAGGCGGGCGGAGAGGACCTGATCGAGGATCTCCCGATACCGCGGCCCTGAAGGGATCCCCAGGACCTTGAGATCATTGCCGGTAATGTGGGTAACAACGCTCCGCAACCGGGTCACGTACAGGGAAACGTAGCGCCTCACCTCGTCACTCCGGGTTTTTGCCATGATGTAGAGCAGCACCTCGGGAGAGAGCCCCCGGAGCCAGAAGTAGATATCGCTGCAGCGCACCCCCTCCCGCCGTCCCGCCCTGCGTGCCATGATCTCCAGGACCTGCTCGCCCTGGATCCTCATGTCGATGAGCTTTTCCCGGTAATGCTCTGACACGGAGAGCCGCGTGCAGGTCCCCCAGAACCCCTCGTCCGGCAGGCTTGAGGTGAGCGCCAGGAAATACACCACCCACGTCTCGACCTTCTCTCCCAGGTAGAGGAGCTCGAACCAGGTAATCACCTTCTTGACCTCGTCCAGCACCCGCAGGGTATCGGACGTCAGGGCCAGGTCCGGGTGAATGAAGTGGAGAAGCTCCAGGCCGGACATCCGGAGAATGGCCTTGACCGGCTCCCGCTCCCGCAGGATCAGCACCAGCTCGTTCAGCAGCCGCCTCCCCCCAAGCTTGTCCAGAAATCCCATTTTCACCGCATTCTTGATGAGATTTTCCGTGTGCCGCGAGATCGGGAAACCAAGCCGCTGTTCGAAGCGGATGGCTCGGAACACCCGGGTCGGATCCTCGACAAAGGACAGGTTGTGGAGCACCCGGATGGTCTTTTCCCGCAGGTCGCGGTAGGCGCCGAAGTAATCGATCAGGGTGCCGAACCCCTCGGCATTGAGCTTGACCGCCAGGGTATTGATGGTGAAATCACGCCGGTACAGGTCCATTTTGAGCGACGAACGCTCCACCGTGGGCAGGGCGCCCGGCGTTTCGTAGTATTCGAGCCGTGTGCTCGCCACATCCACCTTGAGTCCGTCGGGAAAGACGATAACCGCGGTTCCGAACTTGGCGTGGCTTTTTACGCGGCATCCCATGCGGGTCGCAACGGCCTCGGCGAACAGGATGCCATCGCCTTCCACCGACACGTCGATGTCGTCGTTCTCGGCGCCCAGGAGCAGGTCCCGCACAAAGCCGCCGACTGCATACACGGGCAGCTCCAGTTCGTCCCCCACCTTGCCCAGATCACGTAGTATGGCCACTGCAGGGCGCGGCAGGTGCTTGTTCATGAGATGGACCACCTCGCGTCGCCGCACCGGCAGATTCTCGCTGCCCAAGTCATAAACCGGTTCGGCGCTACGCTGCATGCCGGTGTACATGTACCGCAGGAGGTCGGTCCGCGTTATGACCCCTGCGAGCCGCTCGCCGCTGAATACCGGCACCAGCCGCCGATGCTGCCCGACGATATAGTCCTGGATGGCGGCGATGGGGGTATCGGGGGCAGCCCGCATGAACTCCGTGTGCATGTATTCGTCCACAGGCAGGTTGCCGAGGCCGTGATACAGAGCCTTTTCCACGATCCGGCGCGAGATGATCCCCGCCATCCGCTCCCCGTCCATGACCGGCATGGCATTCACGTTGTAGCGGGTGAGGATCTCCCGGGCCTCGGCGATGGTCGTGGCAAAGGGCAGGGTTATCACCGGCGACGACATAAGGTCCGCGGCGGTTCTGACCGGATTGACCAGCTCGGGCAGGAGAAGGTTGAGGCGGCCGAGGACCTGAATCACGGTCTGGCCCCTTACCGTAGCAGCCGCCGCGGTGGCATGCCCTCCCCCGCCAAAGGCGCGCGCGACAGCGCCGGCATCGACTTCGGCAATGCGGCTGCGCGCCACCAGGTAAACCCTCTCCCCCATCCCGACCACGAGAAAGACCGCGTCCAGATTCTGCATATCGCGCATCATGTGGGCAAGAACCGCAATATCGCCCACATAGTGGTCAAGGGTGGCATGGGCCACGGCAATGTCGACCCCGTTCACCGGGGTGCTGCGAAGGGACTTCAGCAGATCGTTCAGAAGCGCGACCTGTTCGGCGTTCAACTCCTGGGAGACAAAATCCGACACGATGTTCAGGTTGGCTCCCTGCTCCAGGAGCCAGGATGCTGCGGCATAGTCGTCGGGTGTGGTGGAGGGAAAGGTCAGGTTGCCCGTGTCTTCATAGATGCCCAGCATCATGAGGGTTGCCTCGACCGGCGTCACCCCGATGCCCTGCTCCATGAGCTTTTGGGCCAGGATGGTCGTGGACGAACCGCAACCGCGAATCTCTCCGCCGCTCGGCCGGATGTCGCCGCTGGAGCCGGGATGGTGGTCATAGATATGGACCTCGACGCCTGGCCGGCGCGCAACCTCCGCAAAGCGGCCGATGCGCGAGGTATTCTGGCAGTCCACGAGGACCAGTCGCGTGATGTTCGGGAAATCCACATCCCTGAGCCGGGTAAAGGGGAGTTCGTAGCCGGTTGTCTTGAGGAAGAGGTCCCTCATGCTCTTTTCCTGGGAGCCGGAGAAGACCATGAGGGCGTCGGGGTAGAGCTTCCTGGCCGCGACCATGGCGCCGAGGCAATCAAAATCGGCGTTCATGTGGGTGGTAATGACGTCCATGGAGAAGAGTGTGCCGCAGCCTCGGCAAAAGTAAAGATCGGCCCGCTAGCGCGTGGCGACCATTGGGCGCAACGGAGCCGGCTGGTAGGCAGGGTTCTCGCCGACTACCTCCACAACGGGTCCATTGCCGATAAGTTCAAGGGTGCCACTGTCGGGGCCGAAATCGGCCTCTCCCACGGCCCAGTCGTACAGTTTCTTTGAGTCGTGCAGCACCGGTCGTCCGGGGGTACCGTACATCCGGTTCTGCATGGGCTCGTCAAACAACCCCACACAGCCGTGTGAAGCAGGTTTGCCCGGCAGATCGCGGGCATGGATCCAATACCCCACGTTCTGCTTGTCAATGAAGAATCTCATGGCGTAGTCCATGGGATACTGGGCCGACTTGTCGTCGGTCTGGTAGAGCGACGAGGTATGGGTACGATCCCGGGCATCGATCCGGAAGAGCCCCGTCGGGGTCTCGTTTCCCTTCTTGCCGGTTGCCGCCGGCATGGAAAACTTCAGCGTGCCCCGTTCGTAAGCCCCGATCCACTGTTCGGTGAGGCTGATCAGGATGTATTTTGCATAGCGCCTGGCCGGCTCGTGCTCCTTAGGCAGCGGGGAGTACGTGCGGGCAACCTCCATGTCCCGCGGCACCTTGATGGTCATGCCGGGGTAGGTGTGGCGGCGGTCGATGCGGTTGAAGCGGGCAACGTGGGCCCAATCGTCGCCGAAGAGCGATTCAAGCGTGTCGTTGGGCCTGATGAAACGGGGATACCAGTCCAGATCCCGCTGGCTCGGGTAGTCCACCCGTGACAGGTCTTCCTTGGCCGGGTCCAGGGGTGAGGCCGCCGGTTCGGCCGTGATGTTCGGCTCGTGCACGACAATGGCGGCAAGAATGATGAGTGCGACGACAACAGCCAATCTGCGGATCATGATAGGTCCCGGGAAAAAAGAATGGGGCTGTCGCCCCATTGGAATTCTTGCGCAAAACTAGCATGATTGACACATCGGGTCAAGATTCTTGGCAAGGGGTCCCGAAACGCTCCGAGATCACGGTGTCCACGGCACGGTAAGGGTCGGTGCGACCGGATGCCATGGCCTCCACGATCTCCCGGTAGCGGCCGTTCACCCGGATATGGCCGAAGACTTCCGCAAAGAGCCTTTCCCGAAGCAGCTCCTCGAAATGGCGAACGGACCGCTCCTGGCGGATGCGCTCCAAAGTCCCCGAATCCGCCAGCCATGAACGGTGAAGCGCTATTTCGTCCACCAGTTCGGCGATTCCCCGATTGCGGCTCGCCTCGGTCATCATGACCTTGGGCAGCCAGTCGCCGGGCGCGGTCTTCTTCATTTCAAGCATGACCGCCAGTTCCCGGGCGGTCCGGTCTGCGCCGTCCCGGTCGGCTTTGTTCACCACGAACACGTCGCCGATCTCAAGAACCCCGGCCTTGATCGCCTGAATGTCGTCGCCGAGCCCGGGCACCGACACCACCACCGTCGTGTGGGCCAACCGGACGATATCGATTTCATCCTGCCCCACCCCCACGGTTTCGATGATGACGACCTCCATCCCCATGGCGTCCATGACGTTCACCACGTCGGCAGTGGCGCGGGAAAGCCCTCCCATGTGGCCGCGGGTGGCGAGACTGCGGATGAAGACCCCCGGATCGTCGGCATGCCGGTTCATCCTGATCCGGTCTCCCAGGATAGCGCCCCCCGTAAAGGGGCTCGTGGGGTCGATCGCCACAACCCCAACCCGTTTCCCCTGCTCACGGTATGCGGCGGTAAGCTGATCCACCAGCGTCGACTTGCCGGCTCCCGGAGGACCGGTGATGCCGAGAATGAACGCACGTCCCGTATGGGGATAGAGTTCCTTCATGTCATCGACGGCACTCCGGAAACCGTCGTCCAGGTTACGCATGAGTCGGGCCGCGGCACGCAACTCGCCGTCGAGTATCCGAGAAGCCAGGGACATCGTCAGGTTCCTTCCAGAAAATCGGTCAACTCCGGTGTTCGCGGCAACAGTCCAAGGAGATGGCCGCGACACCGGAAACAATGGTGGTTACGCCCGCGGTGCCACGTTCTCCCGCACCCACTTGACGATGTCCTCCGTGGAGGTGCCGGGGGTGAAGACCTCGCAGACGCCAGCCCCCTTCAACCCGGGGATGTCGTCTTCGGGAATCACGCCGCCGCCGAATACGATGATATCGTCGGCCCCCTTCTCCTTGAGGAGCTGGCAGACGCGCGGCAGGAGCGAGTTGTGGGCGCCCGAAAGGATCGAGAGTCCCACGGCGTCCACGTCTTCCTGGATGGCGGAGGACGCGATCTGCTCAGGCGTCTGGTGGAGGCCGGTATAGATCACCTCGAAACCGGCGTCACGGAAGGCCCGAGCCACCACCTTGGCGCCCCTGTCATGGCCGTCGAGCCCCGGCTTGCCAACGAGAATACGCAGCGTTCTTTCAGTCATGACCATCTCCTTTATTTTTCGATTCCCGTACGCGCCGGCACGCCGGCACGGTAATAGTGCTTGATCTCGCGCATCTCGGTGACCAGGTCGGCCGCGGCAATGACCCGTTCATCGGCATTGCGTCCCGTGAGGACCAGTTCCACCCGGGGCGGCTTCAGGGCCATCAGATCCAGGACGTCATCCACCGGGACAAGGCCGAAGGAGACGGCACCGTTGATTTCGTCGAGGATCACCAGATCGTAGCACTCCCCGGTCAGCGCCGCGCGGGCCATGTCGAGGGCCTCGTGGGCAAGGCGCACATCCTCCGGATCCGGGTTCTCCCGATTCACCCAGCCCGGCCGGCCAGTGGCGATGATGGTCAGCTCCGGGGCCAGACGCTTGGCCGCCTCATGCTCGCCATAGGGGCCGCCCCCCTTCATGAACTGAATCATGAGAACCCGGAATCCCCGCCCGGCCGCCCGAAAGGCAAGCCCCAGGGCAGCAGTGGTCTTGCCCTTGCCATTGCCGGTATAAACCTGGATGCATCCCTGGTCGAGCTTCACGGAGTTTGCTCCTGCGGGGGCGAGCTAGTGCCGCGCTCTTTTGCCGTCACTGCGGGCCGATTCTGCCGCCCGATCAAAACCGCCTCCCGTTTTATTCTCAATAAAGAACAGGCACGGACTATAACAACAGCCTCAGCGCGCTGTCAAGCCGTATTCACGGAAGTATAACGGGTTTTTAGCGACAATGAAACAACGTCCGCGCAGCCGGGGCCGGTCGCCTTCCCCGGCTGTCCGAAAAATCGCCCTTGACATCAATGCCGGCATTTGATATTCAGTCAACTCTACTTTTTAGACGGGCGCTTAGCTCAGCGGGAGAGCACTGCCTTCACACGGCAGGGGTCACTGGTTCAATCCCAGTAGCGCCCACCAGAAAACACACCGGCCAGGTCGCAAGACCCGGCCGGTTTTTTATTGCCATCAGTCGGCACGCACGGATCAGGCAGGCAACGGCCTCACAGGCAAATATCGTCAATACGTCTGAACAGACACCCGCCGCTCCGCTCGATGAAGCGCAGAATCTGCAGGTTGATCGGGACGCCGACAAAGTCCCCGCAGTCCCTGATATCCGTCCTCAAACCGTAGCACTTCCTGCCAAGGGCCGAGGCGAATCCCACCTCGCCGGCCGTCCCCGAGTCGACTTCGGCACCGTCCAGTATCGCCAGCAATCCGTCGCACGCCATGATGCCTTTTTCGTTTATCTCTCCTATCCCTGACGCAATGGCCCTGAACTCGTCCACTCGGGCGTGGAAGTCCCCAATCCGGTACGCCTGTTCAATGCGCCGGACAAAGTGATCCTGTTCCCAGGGGTCGAACACATCGTGTCCCAGGGACCTGAGCTTACGTTTGACCTTTTCGAGATAAGATTTCGTTTCGGGGCTGAACCCAAGGGGCGATGCTAGATAGATGTTCATTGGCACCTTCCCTCGTGTCGCAGTCGCTTTACTTCTGCTGCCATTTCCTCGCCATACCGTGTTTCGGACATGATCAGCACCCCGCAGAAGCTGCTACGCTCCGGTGAACTACTCGCCTTCCCCCGCCACGAGCCGCACGGGCAGCGGCTCCTTGTCCCACGTGACCTCAGGATAGAGAGCCGGGTTGAGCCGCAGGTAGGTGCCGTCGACCCCCTTTTCGGCCCACCAGCATTCGGAGCCCCTGATGGGGAGGTCATTAAAGAGATACAGGTCGTTGTTCTTGTCTCGTGCCAGGTACATGGATGGGTCTCCTTTGCCGATTGAAAGGTTATGCGGTTGGAAAACTGCGCATCAGGTGGAGGCGGATCATGTCCTCGAACTCGGTTTCCCGGTCGCCCCGATAGACCATGGACGAGCCGATCTCCGCGGCGAGAATGGCAGACAGGTACTTCTGGGGCAGTTGGGCGAGGCGGCGGCGGAAACGGGGCTCTGCGACAATGATCTTCGGCAGGTGAGCCAGAATCGCCCGGCGGTAGAGGGGCTGGAGGCAGAGCTCGGGGCGCGCCTGGAAAAACCTGAAGAGCCGGGCGTAATTGGCGTTGATCTCGGTGCTCAGGGAGTCCGATATCTCGGTGCACAGGGCACCTGGCTGCTCCCGGCGGCGCTTCAGGATCAGCCTGGCCTCGTCGCCGGCCCGCTTCTCCAGGATCCGGAGCACGTCGGCCACGTAGCGCTCCTTGTACTCCATGAACTCCTTTTCCGTCAGGAGCAGATTGGCGATGATCTCGTAGGAGGAGGAGATGACGCCGCACTTGTTGGCCGAGGCGTCGCGCATGACGATGATCCCCTTTTTCTGGAGCTCCACGCGGGCCGCCGGGCTGATGAAGGAGTTGGCCCCCTCCACGATGGCCCGGGCCGAGGGGGTGCCGTCAGGCAGGAGGAATCGGTCCCAGTTGTCCTTGTCGATGGTTTCCGGGCGCCCGCCGGCAGGGATGAAGAGATCCGCCGGCACGCTGAATACCAGGTCGCCGAACTCCTTGGAGAATTCGTCCAGTGATATCCACTCCTCCACGAGCCCCGCATCGGCCCTGGTCACGCGCCGGAAGAGCTCCCGCAGCCCCTCGCGCCGGCTGCCGGTGCGGAACAGCATGAAACCGCCCGGATGGAGCGCCGCCGGATCAAAGGCATCCAGGTCCTCCTTCAGCATGATGCGGCCCAATTCGCCGTGATCAGCGCCTTCGGGGTCGCACAGGGCCGCGGTACCGTCGAGGATCAGGCCGATCTTCACCTTGGGGCAGCGCTCCAGCATGATCCGCATGGCATTGCCGGCCACGTCGCCGTTGGGGCCGCCGGTGAACTTGACGGTGAAGGGGTCCCTACGGATGTCGATGCCCAGCTCCGCCATGGTGATCTCGGCGAACGCTACCACGCCGGTGGAGGTGACGCCGTACTTCTTGTGGTTGATCCCCACCCGCTTGCTGGACATGATGCCGATGCCGAGCATGTAGCCGCGCCGTTTGGACATGCTGGCAATGGTCTCGATCATGTTGTCGTGCATGTTCTCGTCGGGACCCAGCTCGATGGGCTCGTCCTCCCGGTAGTAGTCCACCACGGCCGGATGGCGGGCCACGCCGTTGTCGGTGGTGAAAATGTCCAGAAAGGCGGCGGTGATGCCGTACTGGAGTTTGTAGAGGCGCCAGGTCTCCAGGGGCCGGTCCTGCGCCTTCAGGTCCGAGACGTCCAGGGCCACCACCAGCTTTGATCCGCCTTCGTAGATGTCCTTGTTCTTCAGGTGCTGGGTGTGGGCCAGGACAAAGTTCTCCCGGAACAGGGTGTTGGCGTTGATGATCAGGTCGTCGGGGGTGCGGCAGATGACCGTGCGCCATCCGCCCCGGGCAATGTCTGAGAAGCCGATGTGGTAGCCGAACCCGAAGCGGCTGAAGAAGAAGGTGACCCGGAAGGGCATGGCCGGGGGCAGGTCCGCGGTGAAATCAGTGCCCAGTTCGGTCAGGTAGGTGGGGTCGAGCCGGAAGGCCAGGGCCTGTTTTTCCAGGACAAAGAAGTTGGTCTTCAGGGTGCGGGTGATGAAGATGAGGCAGCAGTGGAAAATGGTCCTGCGCACCTCATCCAGATAGCGGTGACCGGTGTTGTACTCCGCCACCTCGTGCCGGGTTTCGGCCAGTACCCGCTCGTAGAGCGCGGCCCGGTCCTCCGCGGCCGGGTCGAAACGGGCCCGGAAAAGCTTCGCCAGTTGGAGCGCTATCTCCGGGTGAGCCAGAAAGGCGCCGCGCACGTCGTCAAGGCCGAAGCGGTCGGGCTGGTTGTGGGCCAGGTTGGAATGGCAGAAGGCGATGAAGGCATTGGTGAGAGTGGCGTCCTCACCGCTCATGTGCCCGGTGATCACGAACTCGCGGTAGGCATGGGAGCGGGTCGCCAGGAGCTGGGTGTTGGACAGTTCCCGCTGGAGCCTGCCGAAGAGCTCGGACCCCCGCTGCAGCACTTCCCCGTCGCGCCGCCGCACATAGAACGTGCCGAGGAAATAGGGATGGATGCCGTTGGAGATGGTCAGGCAATAGGCGCGGTTCACGCCAAGGTCGAGCCGGTTGGAAACCTCCATTACCTGAAGGAGGAACTCCTTCTGGGGCGGGTTTCCCACGGCGAAGAAGACCCGCGATTCATTGACGCCCGTTCCGTCCTCCCTCTCTTCCACATCCAGGTAGAGGCCGCCGCAACGGTTCCCTTCCTGGAGGAGGCGCAGAGCCTGAGCCACCCGGCGCGGGGGGGAGATGCGGACGTAATTCTCATTGTTGAGCCAGAGGATGCGAAGCAGCCGGTCCAGGCCGGCCAGGTTCAAGTCGGGGTAGTATTTTCGCACCGCTGCCGTCACCGTGCGCCGGATGCCCGGAGGAACCTGCACGTCCCTGCCGGCGAGGATATCTTCATTGGTCTTGCGGTCAAACTCGAAACGCTGAATCTCCAGGTTCTGGTCAAGCCCCGGGATGGGGTCGTCCGAGTGGGCGATCATGGCGTAGGATATCTCCCGCTCCTGAAGCCGGCGCAGGGTGTCGTAAAGGGAGCCGGGCTGATCGACCATGGCCATGATCAGGGCCTTGTCCCGGTCGGCCAGGATCAGGCGCCGGTTGCGCCGCAGCATGCCCAGTTCGCGGGTCAGGACGGCCAGGGCCTCGGGTTCGTCCTTCATGGCGATGAAGAAGTAGGGGTTCATCTGCTCGCGAAGCCATTGGCGGTTCTCCGCCCGTTCCGCAGCATGGGTCCTTCCGGTGGTTCCGGCAGCATTCATGGTTGTAGGCTCCTCTCGCTGTCAGACATGCCCCTTGTTCGCGGTCAGCGCAACTTCTCCTGCACGCTCCGCACCTTGTCTTCCATGGTCTGGTTCCGGTCCGTGCGGGTTCCCAGCTTGATGGTGGTGGTGATGCGGGGCGCGCCCATGCCGTGCACCACCTCGTGGCAGCGCCTGACAGCGGTGAACACGGCATCCCACTCCCCTTCGATGTTCGTTCCGTAGGAATGGAGCGAGGTCTTCAGCCCCGCCTCGTCAAGCACCTTCTGACAGGCCGCCACATAGGGGGAAAGAGAAACCCCCACGCCGATCGGCACGATGCACAGATCAACCATCACGTTCATGCACGCCTCCTTGTCACATCGGATTGTCGGTGGCCGCAGGCTCCTGGTTTTCCCCTTCCGGCATCGGCTGACCAGGCGGTTCGGGCATCAGGAGTTCCCCGCCGTGGGCAGGGCAGTATTCGACCGGTTCCGTGCCGGCCATGAAAAATTCCTCCCGCTGTTCCGGGCACTCCGGCGCCGCCCGGTACCCCGTGGCAGGATCCACGGCCACGGCAACGACCGTTTCCGGCCGGGCAAAGTCGGCGGCCGGCCGGCCAGCCAGGGCCGATGCCATGAATCGTTCCCAGATGGGCGCGGCCACGGCCCCCCCCGTGAACCCTTTCCCTCCCGGCCGGGGCTTGTCGTGGCCGACCCAGATGCCGGTAACGACGCCGGGAGTATAGCCGATGAACCAGGCGTCCCGGTAATCGTCGGTGGTGCCGGTCTTGCCGGCGGCCGGCCGGGCCTGACTGAACTTCCTGAGCGACTTGGCCGTGCCGTACACCATCACGTCCTTCAGCATCTGGGTCGTGACATAGGCCGCGGCGGGCGAGATGGCCGGGGTGACCGCCGGCGGATTGTCGGTCCAGGCGCGGCGGCGCTTGTCGTAGATCCGGAGCACGGTCCTCGCTTCGGCCCGGAGCCCGCCGTTGGCCAGGGGGGTGTACGCCGAAACGAGGTCACGCAGGGTCACCTCATCGGTGCCCAGGGCCAGCGAGAGGTCGTTGGGCGACCGGAGCGACAGCCCCAGATTCCTGGCGATCTCCACGAAGTAGGGAACGCCGACCGTCTCCAGCACCTTGACCGTGATGACGTTGTTCGAGTAGGCCAGGGCCTTTCTCAGGGAAAGTTCCCCGTACTGCTCGCCACCGTAGTTCCTGGGCTTCCAGGTCTGATTGGCGCCGCGGACATAGGCAACCGGGGTATCGTCCCAGACGCTCGCGGCAGTGATCCCCTTTTCCAGGGCAGCCGCATAGATCAGGGGCTTGATGGCCGAGCCGGGCTGGCGCCGCGCCAGGAATGCCCGGTCATAGGAGCTCTTGGCGAAGTCCACGCCCCCCACGGCCGCCAGCACGTCGCCAGTGGCGGGATCCAGGGACACCAGCGCTCCCTGGAGGTCGGGCGAAACCCGCTTCACCCCATCCCGCAAGGTCTTTTCGGCCAGTTTCTGCAGGTTCAGATCCATGGCCGCAGTCACTTCCAGCCCCCCCGCCTCGATGACCTGGGGGCCGTACCGCTCCACCAGCAGGTTCCGGATATGGGACAGATACCACGACGCCTGGTCCGGCGGGGTAACGGCCACTCGCTGGCTGCGCAGCTTCTGCTTCTGCCGGGCGGAAATCATCCTGAGGTCTGTCATCCGCTTGAGGACCACGTCCCTGCGCCGCCCCACGTCAGCCGCCTTGCCCAGCGGGTTGTAGCGGCCCGGATTCTTGGGCACACCCGCCAGCAGGGCGCATTCGGCCTCGGTCAACTCATCCGGGTTCTTGTCGAAGTAGACGCGGGCCGCCTGGGCAATCCCCCAGGCTCCACGGCC
>NZ_JCAMRN010000021.1:0-42463 GCF_059620965.1 Geobacter sp. PheSNFMC | reverse complement strand
GCAGCGGCACGGAAGAGCTTGGCCACCTGGGCGAACCCTTCCTTGTCCGCCTGCTTCGCAAAGGCGAGGTATTTGCGGTTCGCCTGGGACTCACCGGCGAATGCTTCCTTCAGATCAGCGATACTCTTGGGGGTCTCTGCCATGGCTGCCTCCTTGTGGTGGTATGGGGTCCGCGTGCATCAGCGCCCGAACGCCTCTCCGCTAAAGCCGTATCAGGTCCTCGTGCTCCTCGTCGTGGGGGTTGATGTGGATCATGACATCCCCCACGTTGGGGAACCGCTCGAAAATCAATTTTTTGACACGGGTGGCGATGTCGTGGGACTGCTTGACCGTCATCTCCGGATCCATGTCGAGCTTGAGATCAATGATGATGTACTGGCCCGACCGGCGGCCCCGGATTTCGTGGACGTGCTCCACCCCCTCCACCCCCTCGGCCAGTTCCGTGACCGCCCGGATGAAGTTATCGGGCGGCTGACCGTCCATGAGGTCGTGGAGGGCGGTTCGGAAGGTCTCGTACCCGATCCGGAAGATGAAGAGGGACGTGAGCCCCGCTGCCAGCGGGTCCATGACCCCGAACCCGGCATAGGCGCCGGCAACCCCCACCAGGGTCCCGATGGAGGTAAGGGCGTCCTTGCGATGGTCCATGGCAACGGCCTGGACTGCCGGACTGTCGAGCTTCCGTCCCGCCGCGGCGCTGTACCGGTAGAGCCCTTCCTTGATGATGATGGTCAGGAAGGCGACCCCCACGGCCATGAGATCGGGGGTCTGCCAGGCCCGGAACATGATGGTGCGCACCGACTGCACCAGAATGAACATGCCGGCGCCGACGATGACCAGCGCGATGACGAATGCCGCCACGTTCTCCGCCCTGCCGTGGCCGTAGGGGTGCCTGGCGTCGAAGGGCTTGCGCCCCACCCGCAGCGCCGCCAAGGTGAAGAGGAGCGCCACAAAGTCGCAGCCGCTCTCCACGCCGTCGGCAAAGACCGCTTCCGAGCCGCCGAAGTGTCCTGCCGCCAGTTTCACGACCATCAGAACGGCGTTGACCCAGAATCCCAGGTGAATGACTTGTTCCGCCCGCTCGAACCGTTCCTCACGAAGCACGGCCGTCTCCCGATCGTCTCAGATCCTTCAGGGTAAGCTGGAACTTCCGCCGGCCGTTCCAGTTGTTCCAGCCCGCCGAGAAGAGGATGTCCACCCGGTCGCCGGGCGCGCCATCCCTGGCGGCGAGATTGAAGCCGACGGCATCGACCTGGCGTCCTCCCAGGTCCAGCCGCAGTTGCAGGTGATGCCCGCCGGCGACCCGCCTGCCGCAGACCGTGACGCCGCGCAGCAGGAACAGCGGCTCCGGATTCCCCATGCCGAAGGGTTCCAGGTCCTCGATCAGATCCACGAGCTCCGGGATCACCTCGCCGGCGGTGAGTTCGGCGTCAACGGCCACCACCGGTTTCAGATCCTCGGGGTCCAGCAGCCCGGCACAGACGTCCTCGAACCGCTCCACAAAAATCTGGAGAGTTTCCTCGTCAATCGTGAGGCCCGCCGCCTGCCGGTGTCCGCCGAACTTCTCCAGGTGTTCGCCGCACGCCGACAGGGCATCCAGGAGATGGAGCGCGGGCACGCTCCGCCCGGAGCCCCGCCCCATCCCGTCCTGCAGGGCGATGAGGATGGTGGGCCGATGGAACCTGTCTACCAGGCGGGAGGCCACGATGCCGACCACCCCGGGATGCCAGGAGTCCGAGGCGAGGACGATGCTCCTCTTGCGGGGCATGGCGGGGTTTGCCCGCACCATGGCGGTCGCCTCGTCGAGGATGGAGCGCTCCAGGGCCTGGCGCTCCCCGTTGCTCCGGTCGAGTTCTGCCGCAAGGACGGCCGCCCTGCTCCGATCACCGGTGAGGAGGAGTTCCACGCCGAGGGAGGCATCCTCCAGGCGGCCGGCAGCGTTCAGGCGCGGGGCCAGGCGGAAGCCCACGGCGCCGCAGCCGACCCGGCCGGCAACTCCTGCCACCTCCTTGAGGGCGCTCAGCCCCACGCGGCCCGTGGCGGTCATCTCCTTCAACCCATAGGTAACAAAGATGCGGTTCTCTTCCACCAGTGGCACCACGTCGGCAACAGTCCCCAGGGCCACCAGGTCCAGATACTGGCGGAGATTGGGGCCGGGACCGCCGGCGAAACGCCCCTCCTCCCGCAACCGGCCCCGGAGGGCGATCAGGAGGTTGAAGGCAACGCCGACGCCGGCCAGGGACTTGAAGGGGTAGGAGCAGCCGGGTTGCCGGGGATTGATGACCGCCAGGGACCGGGGCAACTCGGGACCGGGGGTGTGGTGGTCGGTGATGATGAGGTCCACGCCGAGGGAGGCGCACAGCTCGGCCTCCGCCAGGGAGCCGATGCCGCAATCGACCGTGACGACCACCCGCGCCCCCCTGTCCGCAATGGTGCGGATGCCGTCTTCGGAAAGGCCGTAGCCGTCGCTGAGCCGTTTGGGAATGTGATAGCCGCAGGAAAACCCCACCTCACGGAAAAAGCTCACCAGGAGGGCGGTGCCGGTCACGCCGTCCACGTCGTAGTCGCCGTACACGCAGACCTGCTCACCGTTGCGCAGGGCGGTGCAGAGGCGCTCCACCGCGGCATCCATGCCGCGCAACAGCAGCGGGTCTCGGATGTCGGCCAGGGTGGCACCGACAAAGCGCCGCCCGCCGGCACCGTCGGTCACCCCCCGGTTGGCCAGCAGCCGGGCCAGGAGGGGATCAACGGAGAGATCCCGGACGAGCCGGGCCACCACCTCCTGGCCGGGCTCCCGCATGGTCCAGATTTTGTCGTTGGTCGCGTGCATGGCTCCTCGTGACCGGCTGTGCGAAAAAAATCCCCGCCGGAGCGGGGATGAGGTGTGCGACCTACCGGAACATGGGACCCGGCGCCGAAGAACTGGGCTGGACCTGTTTCGCCTGTTCCAGCATCATCCTGACCCGCTGGGCATTGGGGCTCGCGGGGTCCAGCTCAAGGTAGCGCGTCCAGTACTGGATTGCCTTGGCGGGCTGTTTCAGGTCTTCCATGTAGATGATGCCCAGGTTGAACAGGCTCTGGACATGCTTCGGATCAACCTTGACGGATGCCTCCAGGTTGGCGATCGCCTTGTCGAACCAGCCCACGGCCCGGTACATGATTGCCTGGTCGGTGAGGATGTTGGGGTCGTTCGGCTTGATCTCCAGGGCCTTGCCGTAGGCCTCAATGGATTTCTGGGGCTGATTGGTGTCAAAGTAGTCATTGCCCAACTGGACCCAGGCCTGGAGATTTTTCGGGTCCTGGGCCACGACCTTGAGGGCCTGGGCGATCCGCTCATCATAGTTCACCATGGGAGCGCCGCCCCCCGGCATCCCGCCAACCGGCGCCGGATTCTTGGACCCGCTGATGCTGAACACCAGGTAACCGCCCAGAAGTCCCACGACGAGAGCCACAACTGCGGCAAGCAAGGTTTCCTTGTTCATGTTCTGTCTCCCCCTAGGCCTTGGTTTCCTTGTTCCGCTCCCCCCAGAGCACGACAATGGGGCTCGCCACGAACACGGATGAGTACACGCCTACGATGATGCCCATCAGCAGCGCAAAGGCGAAGTCGTGGATCACGTCGCCGCCGAAAAAGAAGAGGGCTGCGGTTGCCAGGAACGTGGTCAGGGCGGTAATGATCGTCCGGGAAAGGACCTCGTTGATGCTGAAGTTGCAGATGGCCGTCAGGGAGTCCTTGACGTTCTTGTGCAGGTTTTCCCTGATCCGATCGAAGACGACCACCGTATCGGTCAGCGAGTAGCCGGCAATGGTGAGCACCGCCGTGATGAAGAGCAGGTTGATCTCCTTCTGCATGACGAAGAAGATGGCGAACATGGCCAGCACGTCGTGGAGGGTCGCAGCCAGGGCGCCCATGCCGAAGGCGAAGTCGAAGCGCCAGGCGATGTAGATGAGGATTCCCACCATGGAGACGGCGATGGCCACCAGCGTATCCCTGCGGAGCTTGTCGCCGATGGCCGGGCCGATCTCCGTGGAGCTCTCCACCACGAACCGGTTGCCGGTAAGCTCTTTGTGGAAGGCATCCTGGATCGCGTCAGCGACCGGGCCCTGGACGTGGGTGGCCTTGCCGACCTTGACGAGGAGCTTGTTCCCGCCGGTGATCTCCTGGAGGTTGGCATCCCTGAAGCCGTGCTTGGCCAGGGCCTGCCGGGCCTGGTCGATGGGGACCGGCTGGCTGAAATTGAGCTGGACCGCGGTGCCGCCGGAGAAGTCGATCCCCATGTTGGCGGTTCCCATGGCTATCTGGCCGATGCCCAAGAAGCCGAGCAGCGCGACAATGGCGGAGATCACGAACGTGATCTTCTTTTTGCCCATGAAATCGAAATTTGTTTTGCCGATTATTTGCATGATGGCCCCCTAGACGCTCAGACGCTTCACCCGCAGACGGTTCAGGGCGAAATCGAAGATCGCCTTGGTTCCGACGAGGGCGGTGAAGAGGTTGATGATGACCCCCAGGCTGAGCGACACGGCAAATCCCTTGACCGGGCCGGTGCCGAACTGGAAGAGGACCGCGGCGGTGATGAGGGTGGTCACGTGGGAGTCCATGATGGTGAGGAACGCCTTGTCGTAGCCTGCGTCCAGGGCCGCCCGCGGCGTTTTGCCGAGCCGCAGTTCCTCCCGTATCCGTTCGAAGATCAGAACGTTGGCGTCCACCGACATGCCGATCAGCAGCACGATGGCGGCGATGCCGGGCAGGGTGAGGGTCGCCCCCAGGGCGGCCAGCGCCCCCATGAGGTAGAGAACGTTGAGAACCATCCCGAAATTGGCCACCATGCCCGACAGCTTGTAGTAGATCCCCATGAAGATGATCACGAGCGCGACGCCGATGGCGCCGGCCATGAGCCCCTTGTGGATGGAGTCCTCACCCAGGGACGGCCCCACCGTCATGTTCTGGATGATCTTGACCGGGGCGGGCAGGGAGCCGGCCCGGAGCACGATGGCCAGGTCGGCCGCTTCCTTCTCGGTGAACGAGCCGGAGATCTGGGCGCTCCCGCCGGAGATCCGCTCGCGGATGACCGGGGCGGAGTAGATGGTGTTGTCGAGGACGATGGCGAAGCGCTTGCCCACGTTGGCTGCGGTCACCTGGTCGAAGAGCCGGGCCCCGGTCGAGTTGAACTCGATGGCCACGTAGGGCTGGTTGAACTGGGAGTCGATCCTGATCTGGGCGTCGGTGAGAAGGTCACCGGTGATGATCGCCTTCTTCTTCACCGCCAGGGGAGTCTCGGAGACCGCGCCGGTGGTGGGATCGGTCCGCTTCTCCACCAGGATTTCCGTGTCTTCGGGAACGGTACCCGGCGTGGCAATGGCCGGATTGACCGTCTCGTCCACCAGCTTGAACTCGAGCCGGGCCGTGCGGCCGATGAGCTCGATGGCCCGCTTCGGGTCGCTGATGCCCGGCAACTGGACCACGATATTGGTGAGTCCTTCGCGGGCGATGACCGGTTCGGAAACCCCGAACTGGTCGATCCGGTTACGGATGGTCTCCAGGGCCTGGGCCACGGCCCGGTCTTTGCGCTCCTGGGCCTCCTTCTCGTTCACCCGGAGCTGCAGGTGCACGAAGCCCCCTTCGTCATAGGGGGGGACGAGGGTCATGGTCGGGTATTTGCCCTTGAGAAGCTTCTGGGCCTCGTCAGCGGTGCCGCGGTCGTAGAAGGTCATGGCGACCCGGTCGCCACCCTGACGGGCGATCTGCTTGTACCGCAGCGCCTTGGCTGAGAGCGCATCCTCCAGATCGGTGGCGATGAGGTCCAGGGTCCCCTCGACGGCCTTCTGGGTTTCCACCTCCATGACCAAATGCGTCCCGCCCTGCAGATCGAGCCCCAGGTGTATCCTGTCCTTGGGAAGGAGTCCCTTCCACCAGGACGGCAGCGGCGACACCAGGGTCGGGGTCAGGTAGAGAAGCGACAGAGTAATGAATAACGCAATGAGGCTGAAACGCCAGAAAAGCCCTTTGGACATGAGCGAAGCTCCTTTCGATGGATCCTTAGTCCTTCTTCAGGCTGGCGACGTATCCCTTGGTGATCCTGATGACGACGCCCGGTGCGATCTCAAGGTTCACGATATCGCCGTCGATGCCGCTCACCTTGCCGTGCATGCCGCCGGCGGTGACCACCTGATCGCCCCGCTTGAGGGATTCGAGCAGGGCCCGGTGCTCCTTGGCCTTCTTCTGCTGGGGGCGGATCAGCAGGAAATAGAAGATGGCGAACATGAAGAGAAGGGGGAGAATTGCCTGGAAGGCTCCCATGGCACCGCCGGTCTGGGCGCCTCCCGGGGGTGCCGCCATTGCAAACGCGATTCCGAGCATTGTGTGTACCTCCACGTGTATTGTGTAGGGCAGAGCCCTTGGTTAAACGACTGCGAAAAGACTGCTACTGCGTTTCCCGGCGGCCGTGAAACTCCCGTCGGAAGGAGTCGAACTTCCCCTCGGCAATGGCTGCCCGGATCTGCGCCATCAGATCCAGGTAGTAGGCAAGGTTGTGGTACGTATTGAGGCGCGACGCCAGGATCTCGCCAGAACGGTAGAGGTGCCTCAGGTAAGCCCTGCTGTAGTTCCGGCAGACATAACAACCGCATGCGGGGTCCACGGGACCCTGGTCCTCCGCATAGGCGGCCCCCTTGATGTTCAGGCGGCCGAAGGAGGTGAAGAGCATGCCGTTGCGGGCATTGCGGGTGGGCATGACGCAGTCGAACATGTCGAAGCCGCGCCAGACCGCCTCCACCAGGTCCTCCGGGGTGCCGATCCCCATAACGTAACGGGGCTGGTCCGCAGGGAGCAGCGGCGCCGTCCACTCCATGACGCCATACATGTGCTCCTTCTCCTCACCCACCGAGAGCCCGCCCACGGCGTACCCGTCGAATCCGATCTCCACCAGCTCTGCGGCGCTCCGCTCGCGCAGGTCCCGGTACATGCCCCCCTGGACGATGCCGAACAGGGCCTGATCCCCACGGCTGTGGGCATCCTTGCAGCGGCGGGCCCAGCGGGTGGTCAATTCCATGGAGCGCCGGGCATAGTCGTGCGTCGCGGGATAGGGGGTGCACTCGTCGAAGCACATGGCGATGTCGCTGCCCAGGGCCTCCTGGATGGCCACGGCGTCCTCGGGCCGGATGGTGTGGTACGAACCGTCCAGGTGGGACTGGAAGCGCACCCCCTCCTCCGTAATCTTTCTGAGCTCGTTGAGGCTGAACACCTGGAACCCGCCGCTGTCGGTGAGAATCGGCCGGTCCCAGTGCATGAAGCGGTGAAGCCCCCCCAGCCGCCGGATCAGTTCATGGCCCGGGCGGATATAGAGGTGATAGGTGTTGGCGAGGATGATCCGCGCACCGATGGCATCGAGTTCCTCGGGGGTCATGGCCTTGACCGTGGCCTGGGTTCCCACCGGCATGAAGATCGGGGTCTCGATGAGCCCGTGGGGAGTTGTCAAAGAGCCGAGACGGGCCGCGCCGTCCTGCTTCAGTAATCGGAACTGGATAGCTGCCAAGGATGCCTGCACGCAGGGCCGGACACCGCAGCCCGGGGCCGGGAAATCGTCCCGTCCGCCCCTGCGCGGCCTCGTGCCCGCCTTTCAGAAGATGAACATCGCGTCTCCGTAGCTGAAGAAACGGAAACGCCCGGCCACCGCCTCGCCGTAGGCCCGGAAGAGAAGGTCCCTGCCGGCGAACGCCGACACGAGCATGAGCAGGGTCGACTTGGGCAGGTGAAAGTTTGTTATCAGGGCGTCCACCGCCTTGAAGCGGTAGCCCGGATAGATGAAGATGTCGGCCTCGCCCTCGCCGGCTGCGATGGTCCCGTCGGCCGCCGCGGCCTGTTCCAGGGTCCGGCAGACGGTGGTGCCCAGGGCGATGACCCGGCCCCCGGCCCGTCGGCACCCGTTGACCGCTTCGGCAGTGGCCGGGGAAATATGATACCGCTCCCGGTGCATCCGGTGGTCCTCAAGCCGTTCGACCCGGATCGGCATGAACGTGCCGAGGCCCACGTGCAGCGTCACGGGCACCACCCGGACTCCGCGGCCGGCGATCTCGTCCAGAAGCCCGGCGGTCATGTGGAGGCCGGCCGTGGGCGCGGCTACCGCCCCGCGGTTGCGGGCGAATACCGTCTGATACCGGTCCCGGTCCGCCGCATCCGCCCCGCGCCTGATGTAGGGAGGAAGGGGCATGGCGCCGTTGCGATCCAGCCATTCCTGAAACCCTTCACCGGGAGTGAAGGACACGAGCCAGGTCTCCCCTTCTCCGGGCTCGCGGACAACGGCGCGGACCCCTTCCGGGAGGAGCACCGTCACGCCCGGCCGGGGCGGTTTTGAGGAGCGGATCAGGCAGTGCCAGGTCTCGCCGTCCCCCGGCCGGCGCTGCACGAGAAAGATCTCCGTCTTGCCGCCGCTTTCCTTGCGGCCGTGGAGCCGCGCCGGGATGACGCGCGTATCGTTGATCACCAGCAGATCGCCGGGCCGCAACAGGCCCGCGATGCCGCGGAACGGGATCTCCCCGATGCGGCCGCCGTCCCGCTCAACGGTCATGAGCCGGGTGGCGTCCCGCTGGCCGAGGGGCTCCTGGGCAATCAGTTCCGGGGGGAGATGGTAGTCGAACTCAGTGACGAGCATCGCTCCCCTGTCCATCGTCCATGCGCGTGAGCACCGCTTCCGGGAAATAGTAGGACAGGATCTCGCGGTAGCTGAATCCGCTCGCGGCCCGCTGCTTGGCTCCCCACTGGCAGAGGCCGACCCCGTGGCCGTACCCCATGCCCGTGAACACGGCTTCGTCGCCCCGTACCCGGACCAGGAAATTGGTGCTCTTGATAACGGTGTAGCCGACGATCTTGCGGAACGTGACCGCCGGAACAGCGGTGTTCCCCCGGGACGACACCAGGACCAGCTCGGTGAGACGGCCGCTGTTGTTACGCGCGCCCTCCCTGATATCCCTGAGCCCGGACACGGCAATCCCTGCCCCCCGGAGGAGCGGTTCGAGCTTCTTCAGGGACAGGGTCTGTTCCCAGCGGATCGGGGGTGTATCCGAGCAATAGGTGCAGTCAACGCTCTTGAGATAGGGAAGCCTGAAGCCCCAGACGTTCTCCGACACCTCGGTCCGGCCGCCGCAGTTGGAATGATAGAAGGCCTGGATCGGCTGCCCCCCCCAGGTGAGAATCTCTCCGGCGGTTTCGCGCACCCCGCGGGCGGCCCGGCTGTCTTCGATCTCGCACCCGCCGTAAACCTGATCGAGGACCGTGGACTCCAGGTGATAAACTGCGCCGGCACGGGCCCTCTTCTGGTAGACTGCATAGGTGCGGGCTACCACGGCCTGGGCCTTGACCGACTCCATGGGCCACTGGGACGATATCTCGCAGTTGATGAGTCCCACCAGGTAATCTTCAAGGGGAAGTTCGTTTATGACGAGAACCCCCTTGTCCGCCGGGACCAGTTCGATAACGCCCCGATACCGCTTGCCATTGACCGTGACGGTCGAAGGGGAGGCAACGGTCAGGCGGCGCAGAACCCTGCCGCCCACGGAAAGGGCGTCGCCGGCGCGGCGGACGGGGGCAGGCAGCGCGAATCGCACCGGCTCTCCGCTCTGGTCCGTGGCAAGGAGGCCGTCGCCGTCGACGCGGACCTCGTCATCACCCTTGACGATGGCGACCCGCACGGTTTCCTGGCGGAACGGAGCGGCTCCGCCGCCGGCTGTCGCTGCGGAAAAGACAACGGCCAGAAGGACGAATAACGCTCTCACCACTGCTGTCCGCCTATGGTGCGCTCTGAGTTTGGTTTCACCGGCCGATGCATAAAAAGAGGGAGGGGATTGCCCCTGCGCCTGCGTGTGCTTTCCTGGATGAAATCCGGATTAATGGGAGTGCAAAAATCATTGGCCGACACTTGGCAAATGAATTGCTTTTAAATCCTGGCGCGGGCAGTCAAATCCTCACGCAGGTTCGTAATCATAGGGGGAGTCAGATGCCTTGTCAAGCGTTTCGGGGCAGCGGCAGCACAGGCCGCCGGCAGTCCGGGAACCGGCTTGCCGGATAAACAGGACCGAAGCACTCGCGTGCCACCGGCGTCTGACAATTTGACAATGGGAAGCCGCCATATCACTTGACTTCGATGCCATTTTCTGCGATTTGACGAACAATCGCCCCATAGTGGCACATGGATATCCCTTCATGAATTCTCTTCGAGTAAAAATACTTGGCATGATAACCCTGATCGTCGTGGTGATCGTTGCGACGTTCGGGTATCTGGAATATCGCAACCAGCAGCGTACCATCACCCGCATTTCGGCACGCAACGCCCAGATCCTCGCCACCACCATCCAGAACAGTATCGAAAACGTCATGATGAGCGGGCAATCAGACGAGGTGACCCGCATCCTGACGCGCCTCAAGGCGCACGAAGCCATCAACAGCCTCACAATCTTCGACGAAAACGGCCGCATCCTCAACTCCTCCGACAAGCGCGAGATCGGTGGCCAGGTGGATGTGCAGGAGCTGGAAGCCTACCGCCAGGGAAACGCCATCCACCTGCACAACAGGGGAAATCACCAGCAGTTCCACAGCATCTCCCTCATTTACAACAGGCCGGCCTGCCAGGGATGCCATGACGCCGGCCAAGTCATTCTCGGCGCCCTCGAGATCGAGCTCCCCATCGACTACCTCCAGGCGGATCTGGACAAGGGCAAAAGCTTTGCCCTGACCTCGACCCTGTTCATGGTCCTGCTGATCTTCATTACCGTATCGCTCTTTCTCCACGCCTACGTGAACCGGCCCCTGAAGGCCATCATCGCGTCAATGCAGCGGGTGGAGCACGGCGACTTCGATGTGAGGAGCGACATTTACAGCAGCGATGACATGATGGCGCTGTCCGACAACTTCAACATGATGGTGAACAAGCTCAAGTACTACATGGAAACCACCATCAGCCACGAGCGCGAGCTGGCCCGGGCCCAGTCCAAGCTGTCCCATCACCACGAAATGCACCTCATGAACCAGAAACTGGAGGAACAGCTCAGGGAGATCGAAAATCTGAACGTCGGCATGGAAGAGCGGATCGAGGAGATCGAGGAGGCGAACTACAAAATCGCGGACCTGGCCAGCGAGCTGGAGGACAAGAACACCAACCTCGAACAGGCCGTTGCGAGGCTCTCGACCCTCTACAAGGTGGGGCTCGCCCTCAACTCGACCATGGAGCCCGAGCGGCTCTTCAACCTGATCGTCAAGACCACGGTCGACACGCTCCACGCCCAGATCGGCTATGTCATCCTCTATTCGCCCCGGGAAAGGAACCTGCAGGTGACGACGCTGCTGGGCCACACCATCCCGGAGGGCTCGTCGACGACGCTGCCCATGAAGCAGTCGAGCGTATCCACCTGGGTCATCGAAAACCGGCGGCCGCTCCTCATCACCGACATGGACGAATGGCCCCAGTTCGACCGGTACAGTTCCCTGGGATACGAGCGCAGGACCCTCGTCTGCGCCCCGCTCCAGGTCAAGGACGAAATCATCGGCACCATTACGGTGGTGAACAAGGACGACCATTCCACCTACACCAATGAAGAGCTGGAGCTGCTCTCCACCATCGCCGCCCAGGCGAGCATCGCCATCAAGAACGCCCAGCTCTACGACGAGCAGCAGGCCACCTACCTTCACACCATCCAGGCCCTGGTTTCCGCCATCGAGGCGAGCGACAGCTATACCCGCGGCCACTCGGAGCGGGTCACCCGCTACTCCACGGAACTGGCGCGCAAGCTGCGGCTTCCCGCCGATCGCGTCAAGGTGATCGAGCGGGCCGCCATCCTGCACGACATCGGCAAGATCGGCATCGATCTGAGCCTGCTCCACAAGGAAGGCAAACTCTCGTCGGACGAGATCCGCGACCTTCAGCAGCATCCGGAGATCGGCATGAAGATTCTGGAGCCCATCGATTTTCTCCAGGATGTGCGCCAGTGCATCGGCCAGCACCACGAGCGGTACGACGGTCGCGGCTACCCGAACCGCCTCGGCCGGGAGGAGCAGTTGCTCGAATCCCGCATCCTCGCCGTGGCCGACGCCTTCGACGCCATGACCTCCGACCGCCCCTACCGCAAAGCCCTGCCGGTGGAACTGGCGGTACGGGAATTGATCGACAACGTGGGCACCCAATTCGACCCGGAACTGGTGCCTGCGTTCATCGAACTCCTGGAATCGGGCATCCTGGGCATCGCTTTCCAACGGGAAGAGCCGCACGACTTCTCACCTGCCCGCGATCATCGGCGTGCGGAACGCAAGGTGGTCGCCATCAGCGAATACGGCCACCGCACCACCTGAGCCCCGAGACACAGCCGACATTTGCCCGCCGATGGAGATCATGGTATAACCACCACTGACTCATCACATCCTGCGCCCATTTTTTCCCAACAGGAACCGTCCGTGGCAAACCTGCTCGACATCAAGCGACTCACCACCGTTTTCCATCTTGCCGAAGGGGACATCCATGCCGTGGACGGCGTCGATCTCTCCATTGCCGCCGGAGAAACCCTGGCCCTGGTGGGTGAATCCGGCTGCGGAAAAAGCGTAACCGCGGCATCCATCCTGCGGCTGGTGCCGCCGCCCGGCGAAATAACCGGGGGTGAAATCCGCTTTGACGGGGTCGACCTGCTGGCGGCAAGCGAGGCGGAGATGCGCTCCATCCGCGGGAACCGCATCGGCATGATCTTCCAGGAACCCATGACATCCCTGAACCCGGTATTCCGGATCGGCAGCCAAATCGCCGAAGGGCTCATCCTCCACCGCCGGCTCGGCCGCCGCGAGGCGCGGGAGGAGGCAGAGCGCCTGCTGGCCCTGGTGGGGATTCCCGAGCCGGCATCCCGGCTCGACGCTTATCCCCACCAGTTGTCGGGCGGCATGCGGCAACGCGTCATGATCGCCATGGCGCTGGCCTGCGGCCCGCGGCTTCTGATCGCTGACGAGCCGACCACCGCCCTGGACGTCACCATCCAGGCGCAGATCCTGGAGCTCCTCGACCGCCTCGGCGAAGAGCACCGCATGGCCCTTCTCCTCATCACCCACGACCTGGGGGTGGTTGCCGAGCGGGCCGACCGGACCATGGTGATGTACGCGGGACGGATCGTGGAAGAGGGGCCCACCGCCGAACTGGTGACCACCCCCCTGCATCCCTATACCGAGGGGCTTCTGGCGTCGCTCCCCCAGCGCAGCGTTCCGGGCGAGCCGCTGCGCACGATTGCCGGGCAGGTGCCGAGCCTGCTCGGCGGGCTCACCGGCTGCGGCTTCTGCAACCGCTGCCCCCGCAAGGTGCGGGAGTGCGCCCGGGAAACGCCTCCCCTCATCGAACGTTCGCCGGGCCACCGGGTCCGGTGCTGGAATCCCCTATGACCGACGATCATCTCCTCAGCGCGGAGAACCTTTCCAAGGCGTTTTCCGTCAGTGCCGGCCCCTTTTCCCCCCGACGGGAGCTGCGGGCCGTCTCGGACGTGACCTTCGGCATCGCTCCGGGCGAGACCCTGGGACTCGCCGGCGAGTCCGGGTGCGGCAAATCCACGGTGGGCAAGCTTCTCATGGGGCTGATCCCTCCCGACGCCGGCACCATCCGCTTCAACGGCCGGGCCGTGGCCCACATGACCCGCGACGAGCGCCAGTCGTTCCGCAAAGATGTGCAGATGATCTTCCAGGATCCGTTCTCCTCCCTGAATCCGCGCATGCGGGTGGCCGACATCGTGGGCGAGGCATTGGACATCCACGGCCTTGCCCCGCGCGGGGGACGCCGGGCCCGGACCCTGGAACTGCTGGACATGGTGGGACTCCAGGCGGGCCATGCGGACCGCTATCCCCACGAATTCTCCGGCGGCCAGCGGCAGAGGATCGGCATTGCCCGGGCCATTGCGGTCTCGCCCCGCGTCATCGTGGCCGATGAGCCGGTGTCCGCCCTGGACCTCTCCATCCAGGCCCAGATCATCAATCTTCTGCAGCAACTGAAACGCGATCTGGGGCTCTCGTATCTCTTCATTGCCCACGACCTGTCAGTGGTCAGGCATCTGAGCGACAGGGTGGCGGTCATGTACCTGGGTAAAATCGTGGAGATCGGGACGAGGGATGCGGTGTTTTCGCGGTTTCAGCACCCCTACACCGAGGCGCTCCTGTCGGCGGTCCCCCGAGTAAAGGCGGGATCCAGCCGCAAACGGATCATCCTGGCAGGCGATCCGCCTTCACCGATAACTCCGCCACCTGCCTGCCCTTTCCATCCGAGATGCCCCTATGTCGAAACGATTTGCCGTTCTGAAATCCCCCCCCTAGAAGAGAAGGAACCCGGCCACTTAGCAGCGTGCCACCTCAGTAAAAAACTGTTTGGTATGCCGGCACCTTTTTCTTGACAAGGCATGTTTAGAACCATATAACTATATGAAATATTCCCTAGGCCCCACCTCATTCTCCCGATTCCGGAGGGGCAACGCTTCCGCGGGCAACAGGAAGGATTTTTCATGAAAATGGAAGAATTCGACAAGAGCAGAAATTTCACCGACGAAGCGGAAATCTTCAAGGTGCTCGGCCACCCGGTCCGGCTCAAGATCGTGGCGGGGCTCTGCACGAGGGAATGTAACGTAAAGCATATCTGGGAGTGCCTCGGTCTTCCCCAGGCCACCGTTTCCCAGCATCTGGCCCTGCTCAAGAACAAGGGCATCATCGAAGGCAAGCGCGAGGGCGTCGAGGTCCACTACACAGTGGTCCACCCCTTGGCCAAAAAACTCATCGACGTGCTCGGCTAGTCTCTCCCCACCGTACTGACGTCACCCCAAATCCCCTCCCGGCGAGGGGTTTTTTTTGGAGCGCGCATGAACGGAACGAGCAGGCCCCAGGCAGTCTGATCTCCGGTCGGGGGAGTCGCCCGCACGGTCCCCTGTTTTCCGTCGCTTCACGCCCTCAGCTAACGCTTCCCCACCCCATAGACCACCGTATAGGTGGCCGGAATTCCATCGGCACCGCCGAAGCTCTCGGCATACGTCCGCATCATCGCCTCCATGACCCGCCGCCCCGAGAGGCCCCGCCCGGGAACCGGCGAGGCGTTGCCGGCGCCGATCCGCTTCACGGAGCGGAGAAAGGCCGGCACGTCCGGGTGGTATTCCACCTCGTCCTCATCGAACACCTCCACCGACCTGAATCCCGCCCGCGCCAGTGCCGCCCGCACTTCGTCCCGCGTGAAAAACCGGTGGGTCCGGTCCCTCCCCCCGCGCGGCACCGAATGGAGGGCGGCCCGGTAGGATGCCTTGAGCTCCCGGAAGGTGCCGTCGCCAAACAGGGCAAAGGCGAACAGCCCGTCATCGGCCAGAACCCTGCGGGCCTCCACAAAGGCCCGGTCGAGCGTGGTGAGCCACTGGAAGGTGGAGGTGGAGACTACCAGGTCGAAGACACCATCGCGAAGGGGAAGATGTTCCGCATCGGCTACGGCGACCAGGCGCTCCATGGTCCGGCCCAGGTTGTCGCGGGCCTGCCGCGCCATGCCGTGGGCCAGGTCCACGCAGGTTATGGCGGCCGACGGGTAGCGGTCGGCAAGGCGCAGGGCCAGGGCGCCGGTGCCGGCTCCCACGTCGAGAATGCGGGCCGGTTCGACCCCCTCGGCAAAAAGGAGGGAAAGCATCCGCTCCATGACCCGCTTCTGCACGGCGGCGTAGGCATCATAGTCGGCGGCCCCTTGGTGAAAGGCGTTGCGGACCTTGCGGCGGTCAATCATCTCCGGCAACCTCGCGCAGAAAGCGTGTCACTTCGCTGTTGAATTCCCGGGGGCGGGAAAGGAAGGGGGCATGACCGGCTCCGGCGAACAACAGGAACCGGCCCAGGGGAAGATGATCCGCCAAATGGACGCCGGCCTCGGGGGGACAGATGGCGTCCCGGTCGCCGTGAATGACCAGGGCGGGCACGCGTATTTTTGCCAGGAGGTGGCGCTGGTCGCTTTCCGCCAGGGTGACGAGGGCGGCCTGGGCGGCCGTGGCGGCGGGACGGCGGTGCGGTGCGGCGATCTCTTGCCCGATGAGCCGTACGGATTCCTCAGAGAGCTCCCCCTCCGCGAACATGCTGTGGAAAAAACCGTCAAGCGCGGCATCGAACGAGCGCCGCAGGCGCAGCCCCAGCCCCCGGCATTCGGTGGCGGGAAGGCCGTGGGGCCAACCATCCGCTGCCGAGAATCGGGGGGTCGCCCCCACGAGCACGAGTGCGGCAAGGCGGTCTCCCAGCAGCGGTGCCGCCTCCAGGGCCGCCTGGGCACCGAGGGACCAGCCGGCGATCGCGGCCCGTTCCAGGCCAAGCCCGTTAAACAGTGACACAATATCTGCCGCGAAATCGGCGAGACAATACCCGTCACCCGGCGCCGTGGACCGGCCGTGGCCCCTGAGATCCACGGTGATGAGCCGGAACGAGGCTGCCAGCGGCCGCTGGAAGGCCCAGACGCCACCCTCCATGGCCCAGCCGTGGACGAGCACCAGGGGGAAGCCGTCCCCCTGGTCGTCATAATGGATCGTCAGGTTGTGGTCTGTTTGGAGAAACGGCATGACACCTCGGTTCACACAATGCCCAGTTCTTTGCCGATCCGCGTCATGGCGGCCACGGCGCGCTCCAGGTCGGACTCGTCGTGGGTGGCCATGAGGGTGCAGCGGAGACGGCAGGTACCGGCCGGCACCGTGGGGGGGCGAATGCCCTGGACGTAATATCCCTCCTCAAGAAGCCGCCGGGTAAAGGCCATGACCGGTTCGGCCTCACCTACCAGAGCTGGAACGATCTGGGTTTCGCTCCCCATGGTGTCGAAGCCGGCCCCCTGGAGCGCGTCCCGGAACAGAGCGGCGGAACGGGCCAGGCGGCGGCGTAGCGCGTCCCCTTCGGGGGAATCGACCAGGTCCAGGGCGGCCCGGGCCGCGGCCAGGACCGCCGGGGGGAGCGACGTGGAAAAGATGAAGCTGCGGGCCCGGTTTACGAGCAGTTCCACCACCTCGGCGGAGGCGGCGACATAGGCGCCGAAGCCGCCAAGGGCCTTGCCGAGGGTCCCCATCTGGAGATCGATGTCGGCCGTCACCCCGAATTGTTCGGCGGTTCCCCGCCCGCTCTCCCCCAGCACCCCGGTGCCGTGGGCGTCGTCCACCATGAGCAGGGCGCCGTACTGCCGCTTGAGGGCCGCCAGGGCGGGGAGCGGTGCCAGGTCACCGTCCATGCTGAAGACGCCGTCGGTGACGATGAGCATGCGGCCGGCGCCCCGGTGCTCGGCCAGGAGGCGCTCCAGGGCGTTCATGTCGTTGTGGGGGTAGCGGACGAACCGGGCCCGGGAGAGCAGGCAGCCGTCCACGATGCTTGCATGGTTGAGCCGGTCCGAGAACACCACGTCGCCCCGGCCGGCCAGGGCGGGGATGATGCCGCTGTTGGCCGCGTACCCCGAATTGAAGACCAGGGCCGCCTCGGTTCCCTTGAACCGGGCGAGCCGCTCCTCCAGAGCCGCGTGGAGCTCCATGGTGCCGGAGACGAGCCGCGAGGCGCCGCTGCCCGTGCCGTAGCGCTCCACGGCCTCCACGGCCGCCCGTTTGAGGGCGGGGTGATCGGCCAGCCCCAGGTAGTTGTTGGAGCAGAGGAGCATTACCTCCCTCCCCTCCACCACCACCCGGCTCCCTTGGCTCCCCGCCACGGTCCGCAGGCTCCGGTGAAGGCCCTGCTCCCTGAGTTGCTGCAATTCCCCGGCAATGCTTCGCGTCACGCTCTCCTCCCGGCGTCTGTCCCAAGAGTAATTTTTTAGCACAGTGGCACCCGGATCGTCAACCAAGCCGAGAACAGAGGTTGACAACGGTCATGGCTTTACTCCCCGGATTCCCCCATGGTATAAAAAATGTACCAAATCCGTTATCTCCCGGTCAGGAGCCATGGTACATCACTCGACCCATTCCCGCCGTTTCGTCATCCCCGACATCCATGGGTGCGCCCTGACCCTCGACCGGCTGCTGTTCCGGGTCCTGGGCCTGACGCGCCGGGACGATCTCTACCTGCTGGGGGACTACATCGACCGGGGTCCCCGGAGCCGGGAGGTCATGGACCTGCTCATCTCCCTGTCGCTCAAGGGCTACCGGGTTCGCGCGCTGCGGGGCAACCACGAGGAAATGTTCCTGAACGGCTGCCGGGACCGGAACGCCTTCAGGCTCTGGACCCTGAACGGCGGCCTCGCCACCCTCGGAAGCTTCGGCGTTGGGGACGCCTGCGAGGTGCCTGCCCACTATCGCCGCTTCATGGAGCAGATGCCGTGCTACCTGGTGCTGCCGGACTTTGTGCTCGTCCACGCAAGCCTCGACCTCTCGCTCCCCGACCCCTTCGTCAACCGGGAGGCGATGCTCTGGAGCCGCTCCCTGGAGGTGCGCAGGGAACGGCTCGGCGGGCGCCGGGTCATCGGCGGCCACACCCCCATGACCCGGCAGGAGATCGAACAGGGGCTGGCCACGGACCGGATCGTCCTCGACAACGGCTGCGTCTACCCGGAGCGGCCGGGCATGGGGTCCCTGGCGGCCCTGGAGCTCGACGGCATGACGCTCCATTTCCAGGAGAACATCGACCGATGAAACACTTCCGCAAGGAACTCTGGTTCGAGACGCGCCAGCGCCGCCAGTTCATCAACATTACCCCCACGGTGCGGGAATGCCTGCGGGAAAGCGGCATCCGCGAGGGGCTGCTCCTCTGCAATGCCATGCACATCACGGCAAGCGTCTTCATCAACGACGACGAGTCGGGGCTCCACCACGACTTGGAGGTCTGGCTTGAGGGGCTTGCCCCTGAAAGACCCTATGAACGCTACCGTCACAACGGTTATGAGGATAACGCCGACGCCCACCTGAAGCGGACGGTCATGGGCCGGGAGGTCGTAGTTGCGGTCACGGCCGGGGAACTGGACCTGGGACCGTGGGAACGGATCTTTTACGGAGAGTTCGACGGCAAGCGCCGCAAACGTGTCCTGGTAAAAATTATCGGCGAGTGACCTTGCGTCGGCCGAAAGATTGCATATTTCTCATCCAGACCGATCCCACTGACCACCTGTCCAAGGAGCAGCGCCCGGGTGAACACCCTGACGGCAAGACATTTCACCATCTTCGTGATTCCCGCTGCGCTTCTGGCGGCAACCTTCTGGTTCGTGCCCCGGGTGCCGGAGCTGCCCCCGGCACGACTTGAACTGCTCGCCCACCTCCCCTACCCGGCGATTGCCCTTGGCGCCATCCTCTCCATCCACTTCCACCGGGGACGGGCGCTGTTCGTCTTCTTCCTGCTGGCGGTCTCGCACTGGAGCTTTCAGGGGAATGCGGCGGAACTCCCCCGGGGGATCGAGGCCACGGTGCTCTTCCAGGCCGTCACCCTGCTCGTGCCGCTCAACATCGCCCTGTTCTCGCTCATGCGGGAACGCGGGATCATCACGGTAGCGGGGCGGGTCCGCTTCGCGTTCCTGGGGTTCCAGGCCCTGCTCGTCTGGTGGGCCATGACACCGGGGCACGTGGCGGGCCAGCAACTGCTGGCGGGCCATTTTACCGGCGCCGGCATGGTTGCCGGGTCTCCTCTTCCTCCACCGGCCATTCCGGCAATCGTCCTTTCGGGGCTGCTGGTGGCGGCGCGGGCAGGCCTGAAGCAGTCACCCGTGGACAGTGCGTTCCTGGGGGTGCTGGTGGCCTTTGCCGCGGCGGGCAACGGCATCGCCCACCCCCACGTCACGCCTGTTTTCATGACTGCCGCGGCGGTCATCCTGTCGCTCGGCGTGCTCAAGGATTCCTACAACATGGCGTTCCGGGACGAGCTGACGGGACTCCCGTCCCGCCGGGCGCTCAGCGAGCAGCTCACCTGGCTGGGCCGGCGCTACAGCGTTGCCATGGTCGACGTCGACCACTTCAAGAAGTTCAACGACACCTACGGACACGACGTGGGGGATCAGGTGCTCCGGCTGGTGGCGGCAAAACTGCGCGGCGTGGGAGGCGGGGGCAAGGCCTACCGCTACGGCGGCGAAGAGTTCACCATCCTCTTCCCCAACCGGACGAGGGAAGAGGTCCTTGGCCGTCTGGAAGAGCTGCGGCGGGCCATCGCCGATTACCGGATGCGCCTGCGCTCCTCGGACCGGCCCGCCTCCAGCAGGGAGGGAAAGAGGCATCGCTCCGGGATGCCCCAGGGACGCGGCTGCGTCTCGGTCACCATCAGCATCGGCGTGGCCGAGAGCAGCGGCGAGCTCCGCCGCCCCGCCGACGTCATCAAGGCGGCGGACGACGCCCTCTACCGCGCCAAGGGGCGCGGCCGCAACCAGGTAAGCACCTGATCCGGCAGGGGTGCCCTCTCCCCGCACATCCCATTCCTCCTCCGATTGCATTCTTCCGACCGACCGCTATACTTTTTTCTTGTCATCCCACACCATCGCCCGGAAACGGCAAGGAGGCACTCCATGAAACACGGATTCATAGCGGCGTTCACCCTGGCGGCATTCACCATCACTTCGCTTACCGGGTGCGTAACGGTTTCCGAAGAGCACAAGGGCGCGGCAAAAGGGGCCGGCTACGGAGCGGCGGCGGGCGCCATCGCAGGCGCAGTGCTCGCCGGTGAAGGGTCGCGCACCAAGGGGGCGGTCTTCGGCGGCCTGGCGGGCGCACTCATCGGGGGACTCATCGGCAACTACACCATCGACCGCAAGTCCACCGCGGAGCAGACCGCGGCCCGGTACAACTACCAGCCCGCCTCGGGCACCATGGTGCGGATAGAGAATGTCTCCACCACGCCCACGAGCGTCAACGCCGGCGAAAAAGTGGAAATCCAGACCACCTATGCCCTGCTGACCCCTTCCGCCTCTGACCAGACCAATGTGACCGAGTCGGTCGAGATCCGCTACGGCGGCGATCTCGTCGGCAATCCCGAAGCCACCGTGGCCCACACGGGAGGCACCTACACCTCCACCATCCCGATCATCCTGCCGGCGGACGCAAAGAAGGGAAACTACAAGGTGATCACCACCGTCAAGACCGACTCGGGAAAGGACACGCGGGAAACATCCTTCACGGTGCGGTAGGACCCAGCGGCATTCCCCCCATCCACGCAAAAAAGCGGGACCCGGCAGCAGACGGCGCCGGGTCCCGCTTTTTCGTCTCCGTCACGCGGCTGGCCGGTCAGTCGCCGTATTCGCGCCCCCAGGTGTCCCTGAAGGTGATGTGGTGCAGATCGTTCTGGGACTTGACATCGTCAAGGATCGTCTGGGCTTCCTCATCGGTGAAGCCGACGCTCGGACGCACCCCCATCCAGTGGGTGGTATCGCCCGACGGGTTATCCAGAGGGCGCGGCAGGGGGGGCCCCGGCTTGTAGCGGCCGTTCAGAAAGAGGGCCGCCTCGTACTGCCGGTGGCGCTTCACCATCCGCACATCCACCAGGAACCCGTTTTTGGTTTCTTTGGACAGGATCGACTCATGGACGTCCATATCGCTGGGCACATCGTAAAACTCAGGCATTGCTTCCCCCGGTAGCGTGTAGTATGTCAGGTTTCCTTACAGTCTCATATCGGCAGGTTGCCCTGTTTTCTTGAGCAGAAACTCGCTCATTGCGGCATCCACGCTGCGGATGTGTGTCTTGAGCCAGTCAATGAGCGTCTGGTTCACCCTCAGCACAAAGTCCCGCGTGACCCCCGACTCCACCAGCTCGGCCTTCAACCGCTCCAGGGTAGCACGAAAAATGAGGTGCTCGGCCCGATGCCGTTCATACTCGGGATACCCGGCTTCCCGCTGAAGCCGTTCCTCGGCTTCGAAATGGCTATCAACGTAATCGTCCAGGAACACCATCATTTCCACGACCTCGTCCAGTTCGCGCCCCACCATGCAGGCGTCGAGGAGCTTTTCCAGTTGAACGAAGAGCGCCCGGTGCTGGGTGTCAATTTCCCAGATGCCCACTGTCAAATCATCGGTCCACATGGCCCGTCCTCCTGAAAGATGAATAGTTCCATGTCATTCTAAGCAAAAGCGGGGCCAGCATCCCGAGTGTAGTATCGTTTCTGGAACATGACGAAACCGGCTGCCGGCACCCTGAGCTCTACGGCCCGAATGGCGGGACCGGCATCCCGCACCACCACCCTGCGGCGCACCTGGTCCGGATCGGTGGAGTAGCGGCAGACGAAAGCGTCCCCTGCCCGGTGGAGGGAGCCGTCCACGAGCACCAGGGCGGTGCGCGGATGGTCAGGATCGGTGTTGATGGCGAGGACGATCTCTTCGGTGTCGAAGATCCGCGACCAGGCCACCACGGAGCGGATCTCGCCACCGATGGCGTAGGGAAGCCCGAAGTTCACCCCGTCGCCGGAGATCTCCCGCAGATACTGGCGCCCCCGGCGCAGGGCGATGATGTCCCGCCGCAGGGCGAGGACCTTGGCACACTCCCGGTAGACCGGGTTATCCTCGTCGAAGAAGTGGACCCCGCGGCTGCGGAAGGCGCCAAAGGGGCCGCCGAACATGCATTCGCGCAGGTAGCGGTCGTCCCCCCCTTCGCCGTCGAAGGCCTGCTCGGTACCGTAGTAGATGCAGGGGATGCCGAGGGTGGTGGCATTGAGCGCCAGGGCATTCAGCACCAGCCGGCGCCACGAGGGATCGCCGGCACAGAACCGCTCTTTCTTGGCGCCGCGGCAGACCTGGTCGTGATCGTCGATGACCGTCACCACCTTGTCGCGGAACCAGGCGTGGGACTCCTTGCGCACCAGCAGGGAGTTGCGGAAGAGATCGAAGTAGTCGGCCGGATTGGCCTTTCCCTTCACCAGATCCTCCAGGCGCAGCGGAATGTCGTCCACCCCCAGCGCGGCGTTGAGGCCGGTGGTCTCCAGGGTGTCAAAGGCGTTGACCCGGCCGCCGGTGATCTCGCCGATGAGATAGAAATTCTCCTTGCCGATCCTCTGGGCGAATTCGTGGATGGCTGAAGCGAAAAAGCGGGTGGCCCCGGGCCCCATATGCTTTACGGTGTCGATCCGATAGCCGTCCAGGTCGGCGTAGGCGATCCAGTACTTGTACGCCTCGCAGAGCGCCAGGAGCGCCGGGGACGGACTGAACGTATCCACGTCCCCGTCTCCCAGATGGATGTCCTTCAGGTCGAAGAAATCACCATCCAGGTACTCGTGGTAACGGTCCCAGTCCCGGATGTATCCCTTGCGCGTGAAGCACTCCGGCGCCTGCAGCTCCCGGGGCCAGACCGCACCGTCTGGCCAGGCCCCGGCGGGGGACGGGCCGAAGGGGAGCGACGGCGTGCCGTCGGCCGTGCGGAATCCCGTCACCGGGTAGCTGGTGCCGCCGTCGTAGGGGGTGTATCCCCGGTCGTAGGCGAACACGTTGCCCGCATGATTGAGGATGATGTCGAGGATGACGTAAATGCCGTTGGCGTGGGCCACGCGGACCAGTTCCCGCAGGTCGTCGCGAGTGCCGAAGTGGGGGTCCACGTCCAGGAAGTTCTGGATACCGTAACCGTGGTAGGTGGGGACGAAGGAGCACTGCTTGAACAGGGGGCTGACCCAGACCGCGGTCACCCCCAATCGCCGGAGATACCCCATCTTGCCCATGAGGCCCTTCAGATTCCCGCCGCACCAGCGGGTGCCGGCCTCGCGCCAGGCCGCGGCCTCGGGCTCGGTGGCGATGGCGTTGCCCGCATCGGCCGGGCGGTACGGCGGGGTGTCCCCCCGGCTCGTGCGCCGTCCCCGGTTGTCCCGGTAGCCCGTTTCGTTGCCGTCGGAAAAGCGGTCGAGCAGCAGGAAGTAGAGCACCTCGTCCTCCCAGGCTGACGGGGAAGGGTGAAAGATGCGGTTGCAGAGGCGTTCCAGATCCAGGTCCCTGATCGATTGCGGTGCCGTCATGGCGTGATCCTCCTTTTTCCGCTGAAAGAGAAAAGCCCTCTCCCGGCAAGGGGAGAGGGCCTGAAACAACCGCTGAATCGAACGCTAGCTGATCTTCAGCACGATCTTCCCGAAGTGCTTGTCTTCTTCCATCATCCGGTGGGCTTCAACCACCTGGTCCATGGGGAAGACCTTCTCGATGATCGGTACTATGGTTCGGTCGGCGAACTTCGGCAGAGCCGTCCTTGTGAACTCGGCCACGATCTCCCCCTTGTCCTTCACGGGACGGGAGCGGAGCACGGAGCCGATGATCTGTTGCCGCTTCACCATCATGAGCGCCAGATTGAGCTCAGCCTTGATGCCGCTGATGACGCCGATGATGACGAGCCGCCCGGCGTAGGCCAGAGAATTCATGTTGGGGACCAGGTACTTGGCGCCCACGTGATCGAGGATCACGTCGACCCCCTTCTTGCCGGTGAACTCCTTCACCGCCTCGGAGAAGTCAGGGGTCTGGGTGAAGTCGACGACCAGGTCGGCGCCCAGGGCCTTGACCCGGTCCATCTTTGACGGATGGGCGGTGACAACGATCTTCGTGTTGGGAACCAGGGCCTTGCAGAGCTGGATGCCGGCAGTGTTCACCCCGCCGCCGCCGCCGTGGAGGATGACGCTGTTGTTGTCCTTGAGCCCGCCGATCATGAAGACGTTCAGGAATGCCGTAATGTAGGACTCGCAGACGCAGGCCGCCTCCTCGAAGCTCATGCTTTCGGGAATCCGCATGAGGTGGCTCGCGTAGGCCACCGCGTACTCCGCGTAGCCGCCCCCTCCGACCAGGGACATGACCCGGTCGCCCACCTGCCAGCCGGTGACGCCCGGGCCCAGCTCCTCGATGGTGCCCGAAACCTCCAGGCCGAGGATTTCCGAATCACCCGGCGGAGGCGGATACTTTCCCTCCCGCTGAACGAGGTCGGGACGATTGACGGAGGTGGCCACCACTTTGACGAGCACCTGCCCTTCCGCCGGTTTCGGCCTCTCCGCCTCCCCTACCTTGAGAACATCAAGCCCGCCAAAGCCGTCGAGCAGTACTGCTTTCATAGCTGTTCCTCCTTGAGTGGAAAAGTCACGGAATTAATCCCGACACTCTAGCCAACAAACAGCGTTCTGTAAACACAAAATCCAGAGTGAGCCCGACTCCGGCGCTTTCCCGTCAGAAGAAGGTAGCCGCCACGAAGAACGCCACCATGGCCCGGGCCGGCAACAGCGCTCCGGCAATGCCGATCAGGACGGGGACCACGGCGAGAAGCCAGAGGACGGTGGTAACGGCCCGCTATCCCCTGCGGCAGAGGACCGGCACCGTGGCCAGCGCCTTGGCCCGTTTGGCGGGATCATCGGGGAGCCGCAGCCTGTCCATCATGAATCCAACGGTTTCCACGAAGGCGAAGGCATCACGTACCACACCGGCGCTGTCCGCCTCCCCGGAGGAGGGATGCTCGGGGACGTAGACCAGGGTCTTGCGGTCGGCGGTCAGGCTCCAGGCCACGTAGACCCGGACGGCTTCCCGCCGTTTCAGGACGCAGATGTACGCGCCGCAGGTCTGGGGCACATGCCCCGGCGGCGACACGTTCACGTAGTTGAGGGGCAGGTGGAGTTCCACCACATCGGCGGGATCGTGGTATTCGACGCAGGACAGGGACGGGTCGAGACGGAAGGCCCCGCCGCCGGATAAGCCGGAATTCGCCCCATCCCCGAATGAAAAGTCGTCTGATGCGTTTTCTCCACCGGAAAGCAGCTCGTCGACCGTGGCAGCTACGCCGGCACTCCAGCCGGATTCGGAGGACGCGGCGGACGGCACGGGAGGCGGTGAAACCGGCAGCGACGGCAACTCCGCCGGTCGGGGAGCAGTCTCGCGACGGACGGGACGGACCGGTTCCCGCGCCGCGCCCAGGCGCTCCACCTCCGTCTGCAGCGCGGCGATTCTCGCGGCGGCCGTCTGCTCGGCCAGCGCCTTGGCGGCTGCAAGCCGTTCCAGCTCGGATCGGAGCGCTGCCGCTTCCGCCTCTGCGGCTGCCAGCGCCTCCACGGCGCCCCCTTCGCCCGTGCGGAGCACCAGCCGGCGGACCGCTTCCCGCTCGGCCGCAACCACCGCCTCTTCGGCGACCAGCGCGGCCAGGCGCGCAACAGCCCCGTTCCGCTCCGCTTCCCGCTCAGAGGCCTGCTGCCGGAGCGACTCCTCCAGCGATTCAATATCCCTGGCGGCAACGGCGCCGGCGGCTTCGCGTTCCTCCTCCCCCCGCCGGACCGCCTGTTCCAGCTCCCGGACCCGCTCGGCCCCGAGCCGTTCAGCCTCTTCCTTCTCCCGTGCCATGCGGGCGATATCGCGCTCAAGGATCTCCTGGCGCGCTTCAGAAGCCTTCCTGGCCTCTTCCCACTCGGCCGACAGACGCGCCAGCCGGTCGCGGAGCTCGGATTCGGCGCTCCCGGCCGAGGACTCGGCCCGTTCCCGCTCCGCCGTCAGCCGGCTGAGCTCCGCGGTGAGTTCCGCCATCTCGGTCGACTCGCCGGATCCGAGCCGCGCCAGCTCCGCGCCGAGGTGCTCGATGTCCGCCCTCAGGCGAGCCACCTCGGCACCATGGGCGGCGGTCCGCGCGGTCAGCTCCCGTTCGTCTTCCGCCTTTCGGCGCTCCAGTTGTGCGATCTCGGCTTCGAGCGACTTTTCCTTCCCGGCAAGGGCCCGCCGGATTTCCTCACGTTCGCGGCCCAGTTCGGCAATGCGGGCGTTGAGCTCCTCCAGCCGGGCGTTCCCCTCGCGCTCCTGGGCCGCGTTTTCGGCCTCCATTCGGCGCGCCTCCGCCTCCTGGGCCTTCACATCGGGGGCAGACGACGCCTTCTTTGGGGCCGGTTCCGCAGGCGGTCGTGGGGCCTCTGCCGGCGTGGCCTCCTTTTCAGGGCGCTTGGCGGCGGGACGTTTTCCCGCCGGCTCCACCGTCCCGGTCATGGGAGGAGCCGCAGGACGGCGAATCACCCGGATTTCCCGGATGACCACCTCGCGCATGGCCTTGCTGTAGCGGAGATTGACCTCCTGCATGACAAAGCCGAGGGATTCGGCAAAGGCTATGGCTTCAGCCACGAGGGCATCGTGCGATTCCCCCTCGGCCGGCTCGCGGTCAGGACGGTACAAGGCCATACAGCGGCGGTCCGTCTGCTCGAGGGCCACATAAACCCGGGCCCGTTCACCCTCTCGGACGACACAGACAAAGGCCAGGCAGGGAGAGGGGGGGCGATCGCCGCATGCGGTGGTGACCGGTTCCACCGAGCGGTGGATCTCGATGACCCCTGACTCGTCGGCTTCAATGGCGGTTCGTGCACTGTCGGGAACAAACATGAGCTACACTCTACCCCATTTTGGGCATAAGGCAAACCGGATGTCCGCATGCCGGGAACAGCGGCGCAGGGACGGCCAAACGGCATCGGACCGCGCACTGGTCAACAGTGGAGCGGCCCGATGGCGCTGAAAGGATCAGTGGCAGGACGACTTCCCGGTCAGGGGATTTCGACCATCAGGAGATCGCCGGGACCGACCTTGAGCTTCTTCTCGATGGCCCTGCAAAGGATGATTTTGCCGTCATAGGCCGCATCGTTCTCGTTGACCACCATGAAGGGGAAGATCGCCGAGATGCCGTTGGCGCTGCTGGTGAGCTTGAGTCTCTTGACCGCTCCGGTCTTGTAGAAGTTGCCGACCTGCTGGGCCGTGACCTGGTTGAGAGCTCCCATGCCCAACTGCTCGAAGGAGCTCCCCACGGTGGAATCAGCGATGTGGCAGGCCGGCAGGGCCAGAATGCCGGCGGCGGCCTCTGCCACGGGCGCCTGCGCGACCGCCGGCCTTGCGAAAACCTGGTCTGTGGCTGCGGCAATGAGCGCGTCAAGCTTTCCCTTGGCCACGTTCAGGGAGATGTTGAGCACCTGCAGGTTGATGGCCCTGGTGCAGAGCAGGAGCAGAAATGCCTCGCTCAGGGGCTTGACGACGATCCGCCCGTCATTGTACCGGAAGTCGAGCAGGTCGAAGGAGCCGACCGCGGTGCGCACGCCGCTGTTGCGATCCGCCACTGCAGCGGATGCCTGTCTGACAATGGATTCGTCAAACAGCGGGGGAAAGGCGTGAACCATGAGCTCCCCGCCGCTGCCGCAGACAAGGCTGCCGACAACCCCCGGAACCGCATTCAACTGAGTAAGAACCTCGCGCATATCCTCTCCCACCCGTCAGCCTCCGCCGGTCTGCCCGCGGCACGCTACTTGCGACCGGCAAACGTGGAGCGGATCTCGTTTTCCACGTGGGCCAGGGAACTGTCGCCGCGAACCGCGATGGAGACGTAGTGATTTTTTGCTTCGAACAGAAGGATCTGCTTGCCGCGGGCATGGACCGCCGCCGACTTCACCTCGCCCAGGCCGAACAGCCCTCCCAGGCGCGAACCAATGCCCGCGAGGCTCAGGCCCTTGGCGGAGAGAACCTCGGCCTCGAAACTGTCATCATCAAGGGGAGTTCCGTCCTTTTTCATCAAAACAGCATAGGAGACACCCGCAATTTTGACGATGCGTTCCGCGACAGCGCTCATACGGGTTTGCACGGCAGCCGGAGCCGCCTCATCCTCTCGCCGTGTCCCCCCATCGGCGCGCAGGGCGGCCTGTTCCTCATCCATCAGGCGATGGGCCTCCAGCAGCAGGAAGCTGATGCTCTGCTGGATGGTGCGGCTCGTGGTGGTCACCTTCGGCTGGATAGTGAACCGCCCTTCCGGCCAGCGGATGATCTCGTAGAGAGCCATCTCCCCCATCATTTTTCCCTGCTCGGCATGAATGATGTCGCCGTCGCGGAAAAAGATCATTCCCTGCCGCTCCCGATACTCCACGGCAATGCAGCCGGAAAACCGGTTGTGCCCCTTGAGTTGAATGACATCAGTCAGGGGGAGACCGGCGACGGACCCTTCGAAACCACTCGGATTTTCCCGTTGCAGAGCTTCAGCCATCGCTTCTCCTCCTTTCTGACCCACTGGACCCGAACCAATTTAAAGCATTTTCCATGCCCGTCTTTTCACGTGGTATCCTCCAGCACTGCATGGCGTACAAATCAGGCCGCTACCAGACATGAACGGATAGCCCTGCATAGGGTACCGTGTCAATTTAAGGTTAGACGCAACGCCATATGGCAGCATTCGCCAATGCAAAGCACTGGCAGGAGATTGCGCTCAGGGATGGACCCGCACCGTAGCGGACGGTGTTAACGGATGATTGTCGGATGACAGATGATGCAGTCGCGTACCGCCCGGATCGGGATGTTCAGTTCCGGATCAATGGCGTACACGTGGCACGAGGTGCACTCCACGAATTCCGGAATGCCATCATTGTTGATGTCGCGGAAGGTGAATACCAGCTTGTGGTGGATTTCGGGCAGGGGACGGTCCGGAAACTCCGTCTGCGGGGCGTGGCACCGCAGACACGCGTCGGGATTCTCCATTTCGGCGGGAGGGACGGCGTCGTGCTTCAGGTGGCGGAGGCTGCCGTTACGCACCCGCTGGACGAACGCAGGGTCGATCGGCATGCCGTTGCGCGTGGCGCGCATGGTGGAATACCAGGAAAAGAAGGGCTTGACCGGGTCGCTGCCGTGGCATGAATAGCAGCGCTCAGGGTACGGTACCGGGTCGACCACGTGACAGCTCAGGCATGCCGGCGCGCCCGCCCCGTCCGCGGCGCCGAGCAGGTTGGCTCCGTGGCAGACCTTGCACTGGTTGAGGGCCTCGGCCCCACTGCTCGAAAAGCTTTCGGTGGTCGGGAAGCGGTGATAGGTCACCCAGATGGGGGTGTGGGCCGCCGTGGCAGCCGGAGAAATGCCGTTGCCGGCATTTGACCCGCCGCCGCAACCGGCAAGGGCGAGCGCAACGAGTCCCGCGAGTGCGATGAGCCTCTTCATGGCCAGCGTGCTCCGATCCGTGATATCGCCGTCAACCATGACACGGCCGACAGGTGGCGGCTGCGCGGGGGTTGCCGTGACAGCGGAAGCAGGAGGATGGGTCGAGCCGCCCGTCTATCCGGTGGCGGGAAAGATAGTCGCCCCGGTGCTGCATCCTGCGGAAGGTCTCTGTCGGGTTCTTCTCCGACGGCTTGAGTTCGGTCCGGCTCGCATGGCAATCGTTGCAGAAGCTCTGTTCGTGGCACAGGGCGCAGATGTTCTGGTTCTGGTATGCAACCATCCGGTGCGAATCGGTGAACAACGGCGTGTGATTGTAGCGCTCAAAGTCCACCGGCTCCTTCCGGTAGCCGTGGCACTTGGTGCAGAACTCCCGCCGCTCGCCCAGCTCGAAAATCGGCGGATGCTTGACGGGCAGCCGGTAGCGCGCCTGCTGCGTGCAGGAAACAACAAGGGCGAGGAGCATGTACCCCCCTGCCATGAAAACGGTTCTACGATTCATGTGCCTGATTCCATTTCTTTTCCGCTGACCGGTCCATTACGCTCTTACCTGCGAAACGCATAGGTCACGGCAAGGGTGCCGCGGTAATCCTTGTGGAAATAGGGATCATTGCTGTAGTCCACCGAAAGCTTGAGGGAAAGCGCCGGGTCCGGCATCTTTCTCCCCAGGCCGGCGGAAACGAAGAGCGCACTGTTCTCTCCGTAGATGGCCCGGTCGTAGCGGACGTAGGTGACATCGCCGGTGGCGAACCAGGGGGTGAAATCTCCGTAGAGATAGCCGCGCCCCAGGTAGTAGCGGTTTTCTGCCAGGTCGCCCTGAACGCGGCCGAATTCCAGGCCTGCTTCCGAAAAAATGCCCCGCCGCACCGTTGCCAGGGCGGTGGCCATGTGGGCGTTGCCGAACCGGCGGTCATAGGTGAGGTACTTGTACCTCCCGCCAAACTCCACGCTCTCGGCCGGATACCAGAATCCTTCGGCGCCCGCAATCTCCACCCGGTCGCCGAGTGCCGTCTGGAAACGGAACGGCCGTGAGGCCCCGGAGCGGTCGTTGAGATAGTCGGAATACCGGTACCGTTGGTAAAAGGGGCGGAACTCCATGGAGGCAAACGGTATCCGGGCTTCGTAGGAATGTTCTCCCCACCCGCCCGTCAGGAGGTTGAGGGTCGAATGGCCGAACAGCGAGATACCGGCCGGCAGGATCAGGGAGAGGTCGGCGCCCAGGAGCTCCTCGCTCCGGGAGCCGTCATTGGCCACGTACTTGTATGAGATCCCCGCGTCATAACGGCCGCGCTGTCCCTGGACGATCCGGGCTCCGTAGATCAGGTCGCCGCTGCGGCCCGCCGCGCTGCCCGCACCGACCGGCATGCCGGCGAATGCCGAGAGGGCCACCGTCGGCACGAGCTCCGTTCTGGCATAGAGGCCATCGAAACTCTCCCGCATCACCCCCTCGAACAGGTACTGGCGGCCGATCCGCACCTGGTGATCGCGGTCGGGATCGATGTATTCCAGATAGGCATAGAGGAGATCGCCCTCGGCATCGCCATCCTCGTGCGAATCCCGCAGGTCGAGCCGCCCCCAGCCGTAGGCGTGGAGCGAGAGCCCCGGCGTGGTTACGCTGCCGTAATCGATCCGCATGAATTCGTAGACCGGCAGAAGGGAGCGCCCCCTGCCGTTGCGGTCGTCCCGCTCGTAGACCCTGACGATGGTATCGGAACTGATCCCCAGATCAACGGCCCGGCAGACCGCGGGCACGGCAAGAACGGCTGCGAACAGTATCAGTTGTGCGGTCATCCACCAGGAACGCGTCAATGCATCCCCCTCCTCGTGGGCATGTCGGCCCCCCTCTCCGGCCATCCTGGCGGAGGAGGGGGGCATCACAACGGACTGTCAGCGCTGGCGCACCGGCGGATTGTGGGCGTCCTGGTGGCAGGTCAGGCACTTGGGGAAACGGTCGTGGAGCTGCTTGGAGTGCGGCAGGCCGTGGCATTCGCCGCACTGGGGAATGTAGCCGTGCCTGGAGTGGCAGACGGCGCAGTTGACCGTACCGTGGCGGCTCGGCGTTCCCGTCCAGGCGGCGTAGACCTTGCCGTGGCAGGCGCCGCAGGTCCGCGCGCCCACGTCCTTGGCATAGGTGACCTGCTTCGGCTTGTGGACCGGGTGGCATTCGCTGGCGCAGGTCTTGAACTCCTGTCCTTCGTAATGGGGCTTATGACACATGTTGCAGGACGGAATCACCCCGTGCCCCGTATGGCAGGCGGCACAGGCCAGGCTGGTGTGCTTGCTCGGGTACTGCTTCAACTCGGCCGGCGGACCAGCGTGGCAGACGGCACAGGAGTCGGTGAGCTTCTTCGTCATGGGAAGCCGGGCGATGGAGTGCGGATTCGTATGACATTCGGAGCACTGGGTAAAGACCTGCACGTGGGGGACCGACGGCGTGGAGTGACAGTCGGCGCACTTGGGCATTATTTCATCCCAGTTGTTCTTCCGCGGATTGAAGCTGTGGAAGCTCTTGTGACAGCCCTGACAGGTGAAGGTATGCCGGCCGCCGTCCTTCTTGATATCCTGGAACGCGGAGGGATGGCACTGGCCGCACTGGGTGACCGTAAGGGGGGGCGGGTCGGCCGCGAAGAGCTCCGGTTGCTTCTCGATAGTGACCGTGGCCACGGGCCCGCTCGCGTGGGTACCCATGCCTGCGGGCAGTTTCCCGGCCCCGCTCTTTTCACTCGCGTCACCCGCCGGCATCCATCCGAACAGGGCAACCATCCCGACCAGAACCGCCACCGCCGCCACTCCGCTCAAACCGCCCCTGTCACATCTCATGGAGTCGTTCCTTTCTTCGTTCGGCTTCCGGCGCCATCAGGAATTGCCGAAAGAAATTAGCGTATACCAATAACCCTGAACGTGCCGCCCTGTCAAGCAATGAAATGGCAGCCGCTGCCTTTTCGAAACACCCCACAATTATTCAACTTTTTGCATGATTAGATAAAATCTTAAAGAATTTCCCGGCCAGGCCGAATAATACTCTTAACAAGTCGGTACCCTCACTCACCGAAACAGATCAGGAAGTGACGCATGTCCGCAGACAAAAACATGTATGACACGGTGCTCGCCTATTTCGAGCAGGAGTTCGCCGCCGTCAGGGAACGGTTACAGGAAGGCCGGTATGCCGGACTGAAGGAGCGGATTCTTGTCAGCCTGAAAATCAGCGATGCCCTGACCCTGCTTGCACCCTATACGCGGGGCGACCAGCGGGCGCGCAAGCTGGTAAAGGCAGGCGAAGCGCTTCGAACGGAGCTTCTCTCTGTGCGGGACGTCATCGAGAAGAAGAGAGCACCCCGCAAAAAGCGGCAGGACATGCTCATCTGCCAGGTGCTCAGAAGGCGCAAGCCGCTGCTGCTGGTCTGAGCGCCACCATCTCTTCACGCATCCCCGACGCCGGCCCCCAGGGTCCGGCGTTTTCTTTTTTCCGCAGACAGCCGGGCTACTCAACAGAGCTGCGCACCCCCTCCTGCATGGCCGGATGGAGCAGTGTCACGCGCAGCTTCTCGCGCATCAGGCGATTGTCCATTTTCCGCGATTCGGTCACGTACGAAAACATGAGCGGCGTCATGACCCGACGGGCTTCCTCAAGGGTCACCCGGCGCGGCCGCGGCAGGCCCAGGGCGTCGGCGCACGCGTCGAAATAGGCGGTCATGGTGGTGGGGTGACCATCGCTCACGTTGAAGATGTCCCCGTCTTCGCCGCGTTCCGCAGCGGCGAGGCAGATGCGGGCCAGATCGTCCGAATGGATGCGGTTGGTAACGGGAGCCAGGCTGTCCTCAAGCACCGGCTGGCCGCTGGTGAGCTGCTGGAGGGGAAGCCGGCCCGGCCCGTAGATTCCGGTCACCCGGAGGATGACCACCGGGACGCCCCGCTCGGCCCCCCACTGGCGGAAAACCGTTTCCGCATCGTAGCGGCGGCGTGCCCGCGAGGTCTGGGGATTCGGCGGAGTCTCTTCGGTCACGACCTCGCCGCCGCAATCGCCGTACACGCCACTGGTGCTCAGGTAAACGATCTTCCGCGGCTCCTCGCCCGGAGCAATGGCATCGCAGAAGGCACGCACGCGGGGATCGGTGAACCCTCCGCCGGGCGGGGGAGCAAAATAGAACACCACGGCGCCGCGGGTGGGCATCCCTGCCAGGGAATCCCGTTCATCCAGGTTCGCCTCCAGGGCGGTCACCCCCATTTCGCGGAGGGATGCCGCCTTATCCGGAGACCGGATCAGGGCCGCGACCCCGGCACCGCTTGCCAGGGCGGTCCTTGCCACCTTTTTCCCGATATCGCCGCACCCGACGATGAAGAAACGTTCCATGCTCCCCCCCGTGCTGCGTTCACCGGCTGAACGCCCCTTCCGCAGCGAACCCTACCTATTACCATCCGGAAGTAAACACTGTCAACACGCAGCGTTGTGTCCTACTTTTCCTTCTGACTGAGAAAGTACGTAAGGGCAGCGATGACCAGCGAGGCTGCCACGCCGTAGCCGAGGAGATCCCGCTGGCCGTCCCAGGTCATCACCTGGCCGAGAAAGAGGACGCCGATGACCACCACCACGACCCCCACCAGTTTGTACTTGAGGTCGTCCAGGCTGTGGATCGAAAGCCATTCGGGAACCTGCACGCTGTCGTCGACGAAGAGCTCGTAGAGGGCAAGGGAAATGATATAGAGGACCGTGCCGAGCAGAAAGGTGTCGACCACCTCGATGAACGACAGGACCAGGGATTTCATCCCCTTGCTGCTCACGTAGCCGGAGGCCAGGGTCTCGATGATCGTGCGGAATGCGAAGATTCCGCCATAGACGATGAGGGTGACGGCGGCGGCAAAGGAGCCGATCACGGCGATGAGGATGATGTAACGGGTCGACTCGATCAGGCGGTTTTTCATGGATCGGCGGGGCCTCCGCGGGACGGTGCGTGGCGCCATGATAGCTAAAACCCTCCCTCCCGTCCAGCACCATCCGTGCCTTGACAGGGGGCTGTCCCGCGCTAGACTTCCACTGTCGGGAACAACGCGCAAGGAGGAACGTCAAATGGCATGCGACATCACAGCCCACAAAATGCATATGTGTGCCCTCAAGGCCGAGGGATGCAGCGATGAGGTGGCAAGCCTCTCCGCCTCGCCCACCGTTAAATGCGGCAATTGCGGCGCACTGGCCAACTCGCCGGACAACGTATGTAACCCGGTGCCGTTGAAGTAGCCGGCAGCACAGACCCTGCGGCATGGAAAACGGCCCGTGACCGATGCGCGGGCCGTTTTTTTCAGCACGGCCGCCATATCACACTCACTGGAGGACCCCATGGTTATCGCACGCACACTCCGCTTCCGGGCGGCGGGATGGCTTATCGGACTCTTCTTCGTTCTGCTCCTGAACGCTTCCCTTGCCCGCGCCGCGGGGGACTCGCTCGTCGTCGGCATGGAACTGGCCTATCCGCCGTTCGAGATGACCGACACGACCGGCAAGCCCACCGGCGTGAGCGTCGACCTTGCCACGGAACTCGGCCGGGCCCTGGGCAAGAAGATCGTGATCCAGAACATGGCCTTCGACGGTCTGATCCCTGCCCTGAAAACCGGCAAGATCGACCTCATCATCTCATCCATGACCGCCAATGCGGAGCGGGCCAGGTCCATCGACTTCTCCGACCCCTACCTGAACACGGGGCTCTGCCTCCTGGTCAAGAAGGAATCGCCGGTAAAGGGCATCGGCGACCTGGACCAGCCGGGCCGCAGCGTTGCGGTCAAAAAGGGGACCACGGGCCACGCCTGGGCCGGCAAGAACCTGAAAAAGGCCAGGGTGCTCGTCCTCGACAAGGAAGCCGCGGCCGTCCTCGAAGTGGTGCAGGGGAAAGCCGACGCCTTCATCTACGACCAGATGTCCACCTACCAGAACTGGCAGAAGAACCGGGCCACCACCCGCGCCATCCTGGAGCCGTTCCAGAAGGAATCGTGGGCAGTGGGCATCCGCAAGGGCAACGATGACCTGAGGACGAAAGTGAACGCCTTCCTGGCCGATTTCCGCAAGAAAGGCGGTTTCGAGACGCTTGGCGACAAGTACCTCAAGGAGCAGAAGGAAGCGTTCAGGAAACTGGGCTATCCCTTCTATCTCTAGGACGCCATGAATCTTCTCTTCGCACCCCATGACTGCCGGGAGGGAGGCGCCGTCCCCCTCCCGGCCCGCATCGTCGGCATCCTCATCGCCTTTTTCCTGGTGACGCTCATCTTTGCCTACGCCTTTCACACCCTCCAGTACCACTGGGGGTGGGAATCGGTCTACGCCTACCGGCAGAAATTCATCAACGGCTGGCTCATGACCCTCGCCATCTCGGCGGCGGCGCTGTTTCTCTCGTTCGCGATCGGTTTCTGCACGGCCCTGGCCCAACGGAGCCGGTTGCTGCCGCTGCGCTACCTGGGCCGGATATACGTGGAGACGATCCGGGGAACGCCGCTGCTGGTGCAGATCCTGGTGTTCTTCTATGTGGTGGCCGACGCTTTCGGCGTAAGCGACCGCTACCTGGTGGGAGTGATCACCCTGTCGCTGTTTGCCGGGGCCTACATCTCGGAGATGATCCGGGCCGGCATCGAAAGCGTGGGCGACTCCCAGATGGAATCGGCCCGGGCCATCGGCCTCACCCGCGCCCAGATCTACCGGTACGTGGTTTTTCCCCAGGCGTTCCGCCAGACCATCCCCCCCCTGGCGGGGCAGTTCGCCTCCATCGTCAAGGACTCGTCGCTCCTGTCAATCATCGCCGTGAGCGAATTCACCCTCAACGCCCAGGAGGTGAACGCCTTCACCTACAGCACCCTGGAAAGCTACCTGCCCCTGGCCATCGGCTACCTGGCCATCACCCTGCCCATCTCGCTCCTTTCGCGCCGGCTCGAGAAGAAATTCCGCTATGCGACTTAGGCTGGCGGGGATAACCAAGCGGTTCGGGAGCCAAGCCGCCCTGGCCGGCCTGTCGCTGGATCTGGCCGAGTTCAAGGCCCTGGCGGTGATCGGCCCCTCCGGCGGGGGCAAGACGACGCTGCTGCGGGTCATCGGCGGGCTCACCGCCCCGGACGGGGGAGAACTGGAGATCGACGGCGAGCGGATCGGGTTCGACGAGGGGAGCCTCCTGGCCCACCGGCGGAGGATCGGCACGGTGTTCCAGGCCTACAACCTTTTCCCCCACCTCTCGGCCCTCGAGAACATCACCCTCCCCCTGACAAAGGTGCACGGCATCCCGCCGGCCGAGGCAAGGGACCAGGCCCTGGCGCTCCTGGAGCGCTTCCAGCTCGCCCCCCATGCGGCCAAGAGGCCGGCCGAGCTCTCGGGCGGCCAGCAGCAGCGGGTGGCCATTGCCCGGGCCATGGCCATCCGGCCCCGGTTTCTCCTGCTGGACGAGCCCACCTCAGCCCTGGACCCGGAAATGACCGCCGAGGTGCTGGACATCATCATGGAGCTGCGCAGCGAAGGCCGCGACATCATCATGGCCACCCACCACATGGGCTTTGCCCGGAGCGTGGCGGACCGCTGCCTCTTCGTCTGCGACGGGATGGCCGTCGACGAGGGGCCCGCGGCGGAGCTGTTCGTCAATCCCCGGAGCGACAAGCTGCGGAACTTCCTGGCAAAGGTCCTCAAGTACTGATCGCGGCGCACGGCGGCCCTCTCCGTCCGGACGGCCCGGTGCCACGGCGCCATCTCACGCAGGATACCGTCCCCCGGTTTTCCGGCGCATCCCGCCATGCCTGATCTTCACGTTTGTTCCGTGCCCCAACTATTTCTCTGGAGAAACAGCGCGGCATGACGATAAGAACAATGGTAATCCAGAACGGGCAGTGCCTGTCGGGGGGCGGTCATGTCATATTTACTGAATCTCTACCTTCACCTGAAGATCCGAACGCGGATCATTCTGCTGTGCGTCTGTTACAGCTTCTGCATCATAGTCGCGGTCGTTGCAGGGCGCGTGTTCTCGACGTCCCAGGCCATCGTGTCCACATCCGTATTCGTGCTTCTCGGGGCTTTGTTCAGTTGGCTGCTCTTCTGGACGGTCAATGATGCGCTCGCGCGGATCATGGGCTATCTGGCCGGGATAACCAGAGGTGATCTGACGGAGACGATCGCTCCCAAACGCAACAACGAGATCAGCGACATCATCCGCTCCATCGGCGGCCTCCAGTCAACCATGCGCGAGATCATCTCCCGGATATCGCAGACATCGGAGGAGGTCGCGCTGGCGTCGCGGCAGCTTCAGGCCAACGCCGACCGGATCGCCTCGGGAACGGAGAATGTGGCATCCCAGGCCAACACGGTTGCCGTTGCCAGCGAAGAGATGGCCGCCACCTCCAGCGACATAGCCGACAATTGCCTGAGCGCGGCGGACAACTCCACCCGCGCCAGCGCTACCGCCCGTTCGGGCTCCGAGGTGGTTCGCCGGACAACGGATTGCATGGAGCGCATCGCCGGCAAGGTCAAGGGCGCGGCCAGGACCGTCGAGGGGTTGGGTTCCCGGTCGGACCAGATCGGCCAGATCATCGAAACCATCCAGGACATTGCCGATCAGACCAACCTGCTGGCCCTGAATGCCGCCATCGAGGCCGCCCGGGCGGGAGAACAGGGCCGCGGCTTCGCCGTCGTGGCCGACGAAGTCCGCGCCCTGGCGGAGCGCACCACCCGCGCGACCCGCGAAATCAGCCAGATGATCAAATCCGTTCAGAATGAGACGAAAGAGGCCATTTCAGCGATCGACGAAGGCGTGGCGGAAGTGGAGAAGGGAACCGAGTACTCGGGCGAATCCGCCAGGTCCCTGGAGCACATCCTCCAGCAGATCAGCGACGTCACCCAGCAGATCAACCAGATAGCGACCGCGGCCGAACAGCAGACCAGCACCACCGCAGAGATATCCAACAACATCCAGCAGATAACCGCCGTGGTTGACCAGACCGCCCAGGGGGCGACGGAAACGGCCGGGGCGGCAGCCACCCTTTCCAGACAGTCGGAGGAGCTCCAGCGCCTGGTCGGCCAATTCAAGCTGTGAGTTCCGCGCGCCGGTGCTGCGTGGTCCCCAAACGGATCAAGGGATGGTACTATTAGCAGGATGAAATCCTCTGTCGACCTGATCCGCGATCCCATCCCGCAACTCCTGGTCCGGCTCGCCGTGCCCGTGGGGACCGGCTTTTTCTTCAACACCATGTTCAACGTGGTGGACACCTTCTACGGCGGCCTCATCTCCACCAAGGCGCTGGCGGCCCTGTCCCTTTCCTTTCCCCTCTTTTTCATCGTTCTGGCCCTGGGGGCGGGAACCTCCATGGGCGCCACGGCCCTCATCGGCCATGCGCTGGGGAGCGGCAATCGCGAGGATGCCGAACTCTACGCGGCCCAGGCGGTTTCCTTCGGGGTGCTCCACGCCCTGCTCCTCACGGCCGCCGGGCTCGTCGCGTCACCGGCGATCTTCCGGCTCATGGGGGCCTCCGGCGACTACCTGGCCCTGGCCCTGGCCTACATGAACGTCCTCTTTGCCGGCAGCATCTTCTTCATGGGCAACTATATTCTCAACTCCATGCTCAATGCCGCGGGCGACACCAAAAGCTTCCGCAACTTCCTGGTGACGGGCTTCTTCTTGAACCTGGCCCTGGACCCCTGGTTCATGTACGGCGGCTTCGGCATCCCGGCCATGGGCATCGGCGGCATCGCCCTGGCCACGGTGATGATCCAGGCCGCGGGCAACCTCTACCTCCTGGGCCGGGTCCGGCGGACCGGGCTTCTGTCGGGGCGGTCGTGGCGGCTGATGGCACCGCGGCGGGAGGCGTTCCGTCGGCTCTTCGGCCAGGGATTCCCGGCAAGCCTCAACATGCTGACCGTGTCCCTGGGCATCTTCGTGATCACCTGGTTCGCGGGACGGTTCGGGAAAGAAGCGGTGGCCGCCTACGGCATCGGCACCCGCATCGAGCAGATCGTGCTCCTGCCGGCCATGGGGCTGAACGTGGCGGTCCTGTCCCTGGTGGCCCAGAACTTCGGCGCGGGAAAGCTGGCGCGGGTGCGGGAGGCCCTGTCCCGGGCTCTGCGGGCCGGACTCCTGATGATGGTGGCCGGGACGGTGCTGATGATGGCCACGGCGGCCCCCCTGGTGGGCCTGTTCACCGACGACCCCGCAGTGGTTGCCCGGGGGGCGGGATTCCTGAGGGTGGAGGCCCTGGTGCTCGGGGCCTATGTGATCCTGTACGTGAACAACTCGGCCCTCCAGGGGCTCCAGCGCCCCGCCTTCGCCCTCTGGATCGGGCTGTTCCGCCAGATTCTGGCCCCGGTGCCGGTCTTCTGGCTTCTGGCCCTGCGGCTCGGCTGGGGACTGCCCGGCATCTGGTGGGGGTTCGCGCTCGTCACCTGGAGCGCGGCGGCCGTTTCCATACTCTACACCCGCCGCGTCATGCGCGAACTGGAGGCGGAGGCCGATCTCCTCCTGGCAGCCAACAGCGGGCCGCCGGCCGCTTCGGGGCCTGCGCCCGGCGGCAAGTGATGCGAAACCGGAACACTCTGGTATCCTTGCTCGTAACACGGCGATGACGACCGGGCCGCGACACCCTCAGTGCCCGGGCCTGCGGCATCATCAACCTGAACGAGAGTGATCCCATGCCCGAAACAACGATTCAGACATTCGGCGTCCGGCGGATCGAGATCATCGCTGCGGACGGCACGGCGGACGAGGCGCTCCTCCCCGGCCTTTCGGGCGACCAGTTGCGGCGGCTCCACTACCTGATGCTCCTGACCCGTACCTTTGACCGCCGCGCCCTGGCGCTCCAGCGGGAGGGCAGGATCGGCACCTACCCCTCGGTGCTGGGCCAGGAGGCGGCCCAGGTGGGGAGCGCCTTCGCCCTTCAGCCAAGCGACTGGGTCTTCCCCTCCTTCCGGGAGATGGGCGCCCACCTCACCCTCGGCTACCCGGTCCACCAGCTCTTCCAGTACTGGGGCGGCGACGAGCGGGGACTACGGACACCGGACGGCATGAACCTCTTTCCCATCTGCGTTTCCGTGGGGACCCACATCCCCCATGCCACAGGGGCGGCGCTGGCGGCCAGGGCCAGGGGCGACCGGTCGGCCGTGGCGGCCTACTTCGGCGACGGCGCCACCTCCAAGGGGGACTTTCACGAAGGGTTCAACCTGGCCGGCGCCCTGAAGCTGCCGGTGGTCTTCATCTGCCAGAACAACCAGTGGGCCATTTCAGTGCCCCTGGCGGCCCAGACCGCCTCCCAAACCCTGGCCCAGAAAGCGCTGGCCTACGGCTTCGAGGGCATTCAGGTGGACGGCAACGACGTGCTGGCCGTATTCCGCGCCACGGGCGAGGCCCTGGCCAGAGCCCGCAACGGGGGCGGCCCCACCTTCATCGAATGCCTCACCTACCGCATGGCCGACCACACCACCGCCGACGATGCGAGCCGCTATCGTCCCCCGGCTGACGTGGAGGCGTGGCGCGACCGGGACCCCCTGCTCCGCTTCGAGCGGTTCCTGGCAAAGCGCGGCCTCTGGAACGGGGATTACGGGGCCGAGGTGCAGGCACAGGCCGAGGGAGAGATCGACGAAGCGGTACGGCGCTACGAATCGGTGCCGCCGCCGGAGCCGGGAGAGATGTTCACCTGCGCCTGCGCGGAGTTGAGCCGGCGGCAGAGACGGCAACAGGAAAACATCCGCTAGAGGAGAGGATGCTCCATGCCTCAACTGAATATGGTCCAGGCAATAAACCTCGCCCTGCGGGAAGAGATGGCCCGGGACAACCGGCTGGTGGTCCTCGGCGAGGACGTGGGCAGAGACGGCGGCGTGTTCCGGGTGACGGAGGGGCTGTTCGAGCAGTTCGGCGGGGAACGGGTCATGGACACTCCCCTGTCGGAATCGGCCATAGCCGGGGCGGCCATCGGCATGGCCGTGTGCGGCATGCGTCCCGTGGCGGAGATCCAGTTCATGGGGTTCATCTATGCCGCCTTCGACCAGCTCGTGGCCCACGCGGCACGCATCCGCACCCGGTCCCGGGGCCGCTTCACCTGCCCGCTGGTTATCCGCACCCCCTATGGCGGCGGCATCAAGGCGCCGGAACTCCACGAGGAGAGCACCGAGGCCCTGTTCTGCCACGTGCCGGGGCTCAAGGTGGTGGTCCCCTCGGGGCCTTACAGCGCCAAGGGGCTCCTGCTGGCCGCCATCCGCGATCCGGACCCGGTGCTCTTCCTGGAGCCGACCCGCCTCTACCGGCTGGTGAAGGAGGAAGTGCCCGAGGGGGACTACACCCTGCCCCTGGGCACGGCCCGGATCGTCCGGCAGGGAGGCGCGGTGACCGTGGCCGCCTGGGGCAGCATGCTCCAGCGGACCATCCAGGCCGTTGAAGGATACGATGCCGAGGTGATCGACCCCATGACCCTGGCTCCCTTTGACTGGGAGACGCTGCTGGCATCGGTGCGGAAGACCGGCCGGCTCGTCATTGTCCACGAGGCGCCGCTGACCTGCGGCCTGGGGGCCGAAATCGCCGCCACCGTGGCGGAGGAGGCGATCCTCCACCTGCGGGGTCCGGTGCTGCGGGTTACGGCTCCGGACGTTCCGGTGCCCCTGGCCCGGCTCATGGACCGGTACCTGCCGTCTCCGGAGCGGATCCGGGCGGCCGTCGAGGACGTG